>CAZZLX010000463.1:0-3855 GCA_964655235.1 uncultured Rhizobium sp. | reverse complement strand
GGCGACTACGCCGTCGTCGGTCTCGACGAGGTGTCGCTGATGCCGGCGCTGATGGTGCTGGCGATGGCGCTCGGCATGGCGATGGTCGCCTGGCGGCGCGAGGGCAAGTAGTCAGCGCGGACCGGCGGCAGCGAAGCCCGGGTACCAGCTCGTAAACGCGATGCCGGCGACGATCAGCACGATCGAGACGATGCTGCGCGTCTTCGGCGACGGCATCCAGCGGTCGCGCGGGAACCCCATCGCGAAGATTGCCACGTAGATCGCGGCCCAGACCCAGGTGATCGCGGTGACGATGTGGATCGTAGTCGGATGTGTCCAGAACTGCTCCGGCACGCGCTCGTGCGCCCATTGCTCGGCGAAGGGATGGCCGAGCGCCAAAGTCGCCAAGGCATAGATCGCGATGCCGCCGGAGATCAGCACGCCCGACCAACGCTCGGCCGAGGCTTCGTGCGAGAAGTTCCAGGCGACGTTCGTGGCGATCAGCGCCGCCAGCACGAGGCTGAACTGCTTGGGCGAGCCGGTGCCGAGCATCCAGGGCGCCAGCGTCAGGAGCGCAGTCCCGAGGCTCGCCAGTAGCGCGATCCGCCGCGGCAGCAGGCGGGACGCGACCATCAGCACGATGAGTGGCAGGAACGAGATGAATGCGGCCATCACACCCGCCTTTCCCAGGGGGGCACCGCGCCGAAGCTCTCGACCAGGAAATCGATGAAGGCGGAAACCTTCGGCGGCAGATGCTTCCGGTGAGGATAGACAACGTGAAGCGGGGTCTGCTCCTGCACCTCGAACGCCGACAGCAAAGGAACGAGCCTGCCTTCTCTGAGGCCCGCTTCGGCGACGAAGCGCGAGAGGCGGCCGATTCCGAGGCCGGCTTCGGCGAGCCTGAACACCGTGTCGCCGTCGCCGGCGATGATCGGACCCGAGACCGGCACCGCGATGCGGCCAGACGGCGTGTCGAACGGCCAGTCGTTGAGATGGACGAGGCCGGGATCGCGGAAGGCGAGGCAGTCATGCGCCGCGAGGTCGGCCGGCACCTTCGGCATGCCCTTGCGCGCGATGTAGGCGGGGGACGCGCAGATGACGCGCGTGGTCCAGGCGATCTTGCGCGCCATGAGCGAGGAGTCGCCGAGCGCGCCGAGCCTTATCGCGACGTCGATCCCTTCCGCGACCAGGTCGACGCGGCGGTCGGAGAAGTCGAGATCGATCTTGAGCGCCGGGTGGCGGCGAGTGAACTCGGGCAAAAGGTGCAGGAGTTGATGCGGTCCGAAGGCGGTGAAGGTGCTGATCCGAAGCGTGCCGGAGACATAGCCGGGCTGGCCGCGGGCCTCGGCCTCGGCTTCCTCGAGATCGCTGAAGAGCTGGAGGAGGCGCGCGTGGAAACGCGTGCCTTCCTCGGTCAGCGAGACGTTGCGCGTGGTCCGGTAGAGGAGGCGGGTGTGGAGACGCTCCTCGAGCCGCTGCAGGCTCCGGCTGACCGCCGACGGTGTAAGGCCGAGCGCCTGGGCGGCCCGCGTCAGGCTCCCCAGCTCGGCGGCCCGGGCAAAGGTCTGGAGGTCCCCGAGCGTGTTATTCATGAACTAAAATCATAAATGATATGATTTTAGCATCAATTATTGTCTTAAGGGAATAAGATATCTATCTGGGATCACCTGGAGATTCTCCCATGCGATTCCCCGAACCCGCCCGCGTCGATTGGAACCGGATCTCCGTGCTTGCAGCCCACGCGCATCGCCTCCGGAGCGCCGAAATGCGCCGGATCCTGGGACTTCTGGGTTCTGCCGTGGTCGTCCTAACCCGACGCCTCCTGGCGCCGGGCGGGTCGCGTCGGAAGCCTGTCGGTCGCCCTATGAGCGCGCCGGCGCCTTCATCTCCTTGATCACCGGCTGGCCGTCGCCGTCCAAGGTCGCGTAGTGGGTGAAGCCGGAGGCCTGGAGGCCTTCAAGCTGGCGGCCGAGCTTCTTCTCGAGCGGGAATAGGGAAGGTGCCACGCCAACCTGGCGGAGCGCCTGGGAGGCGGAGAGGGCGCGGCCGAGCGGCGTGCCCTCCGGCACCAGCAGCGCGGTCAGCTTGGCCTCGGTCGGCGGCACGAACTTCTTGTCCAGGAGGATAGTGACGACGCGCTCGAAGCCGATCGAGAAGCCGCAGGCCGGCGCTTCCTCGCCCGAGAGCTTGCCGACCATCTTGTCGTAGCGCCCGCCGCCGGCGATCGAGAAGTCGTAGCCCGGCTGCGCGATCTCGAACACCGGACCTGTGTAGTAGCCCATGCCACGCACCAGCGTGGGGTCGAAGCGCGCCGTGTAGCGGCCGCCTGCATCGGCATTGACCGAGTCCAGCACGTCGCGGGCGAGAGTCACGACGTCGGCCGAGAGGCTGTTGCCGAGACGTCGGGCGAAATCCTCGACCGAGATGCCGTCGACGCCGTCGAGCATGCTCGAGAGGCGGTCGATCTGCGCGTCGGTGAAGCCTTGTGCGCCCAGTTCCTTCTTCACGCCGTCCACGCCGATCTTGTCGAGCTTGTCGAGGGTGATGAAGACCGAGCCGTGCCGCGCGGGATCGACGCCGGCCGCGTTCGCGATCGCCGTCAGGATACGGCGATCGTTGAAGCGGATGGTGAAGCCCTCGAAGCCGATCGAGAGCAGCGCCTCCGCCGATCCGACCAGGAGCTCCGCCTCGGCGAGGCCTTCCTCGAGGCCGATGATGTCGATGTCGCACTGCGTGAACTGACGGAAGCGGCCCTTCTGCGGCCGCTCGGCGCGCCAGACCGGGCCGATCTGGATCGCCTTGAACACGCGCGGCAGCTGCGCGCGGTTGGAGGTGAAGAAGCGGACCAGCGGGACCGTCAGATCGAAGCGGAGGCCAAGATCGGCGAGATCGTTCTCCGACTTCGTCTCCTTGGCGAAGGCCTCGGTGAAGGCTTCGCCGCGCTTCATCACCTTGAAGACGAGCTTGGCGTTCTCGCCGCCGTCGTCGCCGGTGAGAAGCTGAAGGTTCTCGAGCGCCGGCGTCTCGATGCGCGTGTAGCCGAAGCGGCGGTACGTGGCGAGGATCCTGGACTGCACCCAGTCGCGGATGGCCGCTTCGCTGGGCAGGATGTCCCGCATGCCGCGGGCAGGCTGTGGCTTGGACACGTGATGTCTCTCGAAGAAATGGAAATCGGGAGCGGACGACGAGGCGGACGGCGGCCCCAAAAGGATTAGGCGGCCGACCGCTGCCCGTGTCGCTCGAACAGGTCGACCCAGCGGTCGCCGATGGTGCGGCCGAGACGCTCGGCGGCGGCGAGATGGTCCTTCATCTCGGATTCGAGCCGCGCGGTCAGCGCGTCGTCCGCCTTGGCACTCTTGGCCCAGGTGCGAACCATGCCGGCGTCGACTTCCGGGTGGAACTGGACGGCGTAGGTCGAACGGCCGACGCGATAGGCCTGGTTGAGCGCGACCTCGTTGGTGGCGAGGCGGACCGCTTCGTCGGGCAGGTCGAAGGTATCGTAGTGCCACTGCATCGGGCGCACCGCGTCGCCGAGCCCGGCGAACATGGGATCGGCGCGGCCCGCCTCGGTCAGGTCGACCTTGCAGAAACCGATCTCTGCCACCTTGTTCTGGTAGACCGGCTTGCCGAAGCTGCGGGCGATGATCTGCGAGCCGAGGCAGATGCCGAGCACCGGCCGGCTGCTGTCGTGGAAGCGCCGGACCATCTTGTGGAGGCGCGGATAGTAGGGATAGCCGGCGTCGTCGGCCGCGCACATGGGACCGCCCATCAGGACAAGGCCGTCGAAGCCCTCCGGTCCGTCCGGAAAGCTTCCGCCCTCATGCGGCAGGGTCGGCACCAGGGTCGCGCCACGGGCGGCGATGGCGTCGCCGACCA
>CAZZLX010000462.1:0-3859 GCA_964655235.1 uncultured Rhizobium sp. | reverse complement strand
GATCGGCCTGATGGCCGCCGCCGGCGCGGTGGGATTCACCGACGGCACCCAGGCGGTGTCCTCGGCCCTCGTCATGCGCCGCGCGCTCTCCTACGCCAAGACTTTCGGGCAGGTCATCCTGCAGCATCCCGAGGAACCGGCACTGACCTCGGATGCCGGGATGAACGAGGGCGAGATCGCCACAAGGCTCGGCCTCTCCGGCATCCCGGCCGCCGCCGAGGCCATCATGCTCGACCGCGACATGCGCCTGGTCGAGCTCACGGGCGGGCGCTACCACGCCGCCCATATCTCCACGCGGGCCGGCGTCGAGGTCATACGGGCGGCAAAGAAGCGCGGTCTGTCAGTAACTTGCGATACGGCGCCGCCCTACTTCGCGCTCAACGAGACCGCCGTCGGCGACTACCGGACCTTCGCCAAGCTGTCGCCGCCGCTCCGGTCCGAGGACGATCGGCGTGCCATCGTCGAAGGGCTTACCGACGGCACTATCGACGCCATCGCCTCCGACCACGCGCCCCACGACGCCGACTCGAAGAGACTACCCTTCGCCCAGGCAGCCTCGGGCATCCTCGGGCTGGAAACGTTATTACCGCTGACTTTAGAGTTATTTCACAACAATCACCTGAAACTGCAATTGGCGTTGCAGAAGGTCACCTCGGCTCCGGCCGCACTACTGGGCCTCGAGACCGGTCGGATGGCGAAGGGCCGACGTGCCGACCTCGTCCTCTTCGATCCGGAGCGCGCCTACCGGATCGATGTCGACAGCTTCCGCTCCAAGTCGAAGAACTCGCCCTTCGACGGTCGTCCGGTCGAGGGCAAGGTTCTCGTGACGGTAACCTCCGGCCGCGTCGTCCACGACGCGAGAGGGAGTTGAAGCCATGTCGGCGCTGCTCGGAGATTTCTCCCAAGCCTGGGCCCTCTGGGCGGCAGCGATCGGCGGGTATCTCCTGGGCTCGGTCACCTTCGGGGTGGTGCTGACCAAACTCGCCGGGCTCGGCGACATCAGGAATATCGGGTCGGGCAACATCGGCGCGACCAACGTCCTGCGGACCGGACGGAAGGGTCTCGCCGCCGCCACCCTCTTCCTCGACGGCGCCAAGGGGGCGGTCGCCGTCCTTATCGCCGGCGCGATCGGCGGGCAGGACATGGCGGTGCTCGCCGGCGGCGGCGCCATGCTCGGCCACTGCTTCCCGGTCTGGCTCCGCTTCAAGGGCGGCAAGGGCGTCGCGACCGCGCTCGGCATCCTGCTCGCGATCGCCTGGCCGGTCGGGGCGGTCGCCTGCCTGACCTGGCTCATCGTCGCCTTCGTCTTTCGGTATTCCTCGCTCGCCGCGCTGGTCGCGATCGCCGTCTCGCCGGTCGCCGCCTGGTTCCTGGCCGATGCGCAGCGCGCCGGCCTCGCCGTCCTGATCGCCGTCCTGGTCTGGATCCGCCACCACGAGAACATCCGGCGCCTCCTCGCCGGGACCGAATCCAAAATCAAGCTCGGCAAGGAGTCGGCGATGAGCACCGGGCAGCACGGCCACAACGGCGGGCCGTCTCTGTAGCGCTGAGGTTGTTGACGGCGCCGTCCTTCGCCCGCACCTTGCCGAGGGTATGATCGGTTACCGCCCTCTCTCGGACGCAGAACGCGTCGACTGGCTCCGGCTTGCCGGGACCGAGCATGTCGGGCCGATCTCGTTCTTCCAGCTCATCGACCGGTTCGGCTCGGCCCGCGAGGCGCTGGCGGCCCTTCCCACCCTCGCCCGCCGCGGCGGACGTTCGGGCGCGCCGAAATCGCCGTCGGTCTCGGAGGCTCAGGCCCAGATCACGGCCTTGGCCAAGGCCGGCGGCCGCTGGATCGCCGCCACGGAGCCGGACTACCCGGCCCTGCTGCGGGAGATTGCCGACCCGCCGCCTCTGATCAGCACGATCGGGCGTGCCGAGCTCCTCGGAAAACGGTCGGTCGCCGTGGTCGGCGCCCGCAACGCCTCGGCCAACGGCCGGAAGCTCGCCCGCGACCTGGCGCGTGATCTCGCCGCTGCAGGCCTCCTCGTGGTCTCCGGCCTGGCCCGCGGTATCGACGCGATGGCGCATGACGGGGCGTTGCCGCATACCGTCGCGGTGGTCGCCGGCGGCGCCGATGTCGTCTATCCGGAGGAGAACCGGGCGCTGCAGGCGCGGATCGGTCACGAAGGCTTGATCGTCGCCGAGATGGCCCCCGGCACCGTGCCCCAGGCCCGGCACTTCCCGCGCCGCAACCGCATCATCTCCGGCCTGTCGCTGGCGACCGTGGTGGTCGAGGCGGCCGAGCGCTCCGGCTCGCTGATCACGGCGCGTTTCGCCGGCGAGCAGGGCCGCGACGTCTTCGCGGTTCCCGGGTCGCCGCTCGATCCCCGGGCGCGGGGCTGCAACATCTTGATCCGCGAGGGCGCGACGTTGGTCCAGGGCGCTGAAGACGTGATCGAGGGTCTCGGCCGACACGCCGATCCGACACCGAAACGAGCCCTGGAACCGCCGCCACAATATGATGAGCAGGAGGCCGACAACGCCCGCTCCGCGGTGCTCGGACTCCTGGGGCCCGGGCCGGTCTCGGTTGACGAACTGATCCGCCAATGCCACATGTCAGCGCCCGCCGTGCTCGCCGTTCTCCTCGAGGCGGAGCTGGCCGGCCGCCTAGACAGGCATCCGGGCAATCAGGTTTCTTTGCGCATTACCAGCTAGTTATAACGCTGGACTGAAGTAAGGCACGAACAAGAGATGGACGTCGTCGTCGTCGAGTCGCCCGCCAAGGCGAAGACCATCAACAAGTATCTGGGCGACGGCTACAAGGTCGTCGCGAGCTACGGTCACGTCCGCGATCTCGTGCCGAAGAACGGCGCCGTCGACCCCGAGTCCGACTTCGCCATGACCTGGGAAGTGGAGGACCGCGCCGAGAAGGCGGTCTCCGCGATCGCCGGCGAGCTCAAGAAGGCGAAGCGCCTGTTCCTCGCGACCGACCCGGATCGCGAAGGCGAGGCCATCTCCTGGCACTTGGCCGAGATCCTGAAGGAGCGGAAGAAGCTCGAGGGCATCGAGGTCAGCCGCGTCGTCTTCCACGAGATCACCAAGTCCGCCGTCCTGGATGCGATCGCCCACCCGCGCGAGATCAACCAGGAACTGGTCGACGCCTATCTCGCCCGTCGCGCCCTCGATTACCTCGTCGGCTTCACCCTCTCGCCGGTCCTCTGGCGGAAGCTGCCCGGCGCCAAGTCCGCCGGCCGCGTGCAGTCGGTGGCGCTCCGCCTCATCTGCGAGCGCGAGGCCGAGATCGAGGCGTTCAAGCCAGAAGAATACTGGTCGGTCTCGACCGAGTTCGCGACCGCCGAAGGCGGCAAGTTCACCGCCGAGCTGACTCACCTCGCCGGCGAGAAGCTCGGCAAGATGGGCCTCAAGGACCAGGCGTCGGCCGAGAGCGCCGTCGCGGCGATCAAGGCCGGCCAGTTCAAGGTCGCGGAAGTCGAGCGCAAGACCGTCCGCCGCTTCCCCCCTGCCCCGTTCACGACCTCGACGCTGCAGCAGGAATCGTCGCGCAAGCTCGGCCTCGGCGCGTCGCGCACGATGCGGCTCGCCCAGCAGCTCTATGAAGGCGTGTCCCTGGGCGGCGAGACCGTCGGCCTCATTACTTATATGCGTACCGACAGCGTGAACCTGAGCCAGGAAGCGCTGACCGGCGTCCGCAACGTGATCCAGCGCGAGTTCGGCGACCGCTATCTGCCGAAGGAGCTGCGTACCTTCAAGAACCAAGCGAAGAACGCCCAGGAAGCGCACGAGGCGATCCGCCCGACCGATCCCGGCCGGCGGCCCGCCGACATGGCGCCCGATCGCGACGAAGACCAGCGCC
>CAZZLX010000461.1:0-3871 GCA_964655235.1 uncultured Rhizobium sp. | reverse complement strand
TGAAGATCAACGACAAGCACATCGAGGTGATCGTTCGCCAGATGCTGCAGAAGGTCGAGATCATGGACGCCGGCGAGACCACCTTCCTGGTGGGCGAGCAGATCGATCGGGCCGAGTACGATATCGAGAACGCCAAGACGCTGGCCCAGGACATGAAGCCCGCGAGCGCCAAGCCGGTGCTCCAGGGCATCACCAAGGCCTCGTTGCAGACGCGTTCGTTCATCTCCGCCGCCTCCTTCCAGGAGACGACGAGGGTCCTCACCGAGGCGTCGGTCTCGGGCAAGGAAGACACCCTCGACGGCCTCAAGGAGAACGTCATCGTCGGCCGCCTCATCCCGGCCGGCACGGGCAGCGTGATGAACAGGCTGAAGAAGATCGCCGCCGACCGCGACCGGGCCATCGCCGGGGAGCAGGGTCAGCCGGCGCTGGAGGAGCAGACCGCCGCCGATTGAGGCGAGGCCGCTCCCGGGCACTATCCGTAGGGGGGGCATCCGGCCGGTTTCTGAGGCGCTTCCAGGCGTCCGAGCCGGCCGGAACCGACTGCCCGGAAATGCACGGAAACGTGCGTCAGGATAGCGCTTGACGCCCCATCGGCAGGCGCGTATCACTCCGCGCGCTCGTTAAGGAAGCCGGCGGTCGGAGTTCAACCGAGACGCGGTTTCCTGGGGCACCCGACGTCGAGACATCGACGTCTTTTTTTGTATTTCCGGCGGGTCACTGTCCGGTGGATACGCGGGTTACCGCGACGCGCTTCGGCGCGCGTCTGCGCTTCGCCCGCATATCGGACTTTGGCCCGGTTGTCGTGGGTTCGAACGAGGGTTTCCTCTTCCAGGAGTCGATCGAGGATATGCCGACCATCAACCAGCTGATCGCCCAGGGCCGCAAGGCACCGCGGTCGCGCAACAAGGTGCCGGCCCTCCAGGCCTGCCCGCAGAAGCGCGGCGTCTGCACTCGCGTCTACACCACGACCCCGAAGAAGCCGAACTCGGCGCTTCGCAAGGTCGCCAAGGTGCGCCTGACGAACGGCTACGAGGTCGTGACCTACATTCCTGGCGAGGGTCATAACCTCCAGGAGCATTCGGTGGTCATGATCCGCGGCGGCCGCGTGAAGGACCTTCCGGGCGTCCGTTACCACATCATCCGCGGCACTCTCGACACCCAGGGCGTCAAGGACCGTCGCCAGCGCCGGTCCAAGTACGGCGCCAAGCGGCCGAAGTAAGGAGCAGCCATGTCCCGTCGCCGCGCTGCCGAAAGGCGTGAAATTCTCCCCGATGCCAAGTACGGCGATCGGGTCATTGCCAAGTTCATGAACGTGCTCATGTACGACGGCAAGAAGTCGGCTGCCGAAGGTATCGTCTACGGTGCCCTCGACCGTATCCAGAAGCGTTCGGGCCAGGACCCGATGCGGGTGTTCCACGACGCGCTGGGCAACGTGAAGCCGGCCCTCGAGGTCCGCTCCCGCCGCGTCGGCGGCGCGACCTACCAGGTCCCCGTCGAGGTTCGTCCGGACCGCGCCCAGGCTCTAGCCCTTCGCTGGGTCATCGACGCCGCGCGCAAGCGTTCCGAAAACACCATGACCGATCGGCTTTCGGGCGAGTTGCTCGACGCCTTCAACAACCGCGGCACCGCGGTGAAGAAGCGCGAAGACACGCATCGCATGGCCGAGGCCAACAAGGCCTTCTCGCACTATCGCTGGTAAGGCAGACCTATGGCCCGCACTACTCCGCTCGAGCGCTACCGCAACATCGGCATCATGGCCCACATCGATGCCGGTAAGACCACGACCACGGAGCGAATCCTCTATTACACCGGCCGGTCCTACAAGATCGGCGAGGTGCACGAGGGTACCGCGACGATGGACTGGATGGAGCAGGAGCAGGAGCGCGGCATCACCATCACCTCGGCGGCCACGACCACCTTCTGGCGCGACCACCGGGTCAACATCATCGACACCCCCGGCCACGTCGACTTCACCATCGAGGTGGAGCGCTCGCTCCGCGTGCTCGACGGCGCGGTGACGGTGTTCGACTCGGTCGCCGGCGTCGAGCCGCAGTCCGAGACCGTCTGGCGCCAGGCCGACAAGTACGGCGTGCCGCGCATCTGCTTCGTCAACAAGATGGACCGCATCGGCGCGGACTTTCATCGCTGCGTCGCGATGATGGTCGACCGGCTCGGCACCCGTCCGCTGGTGACCCAGCTGCCGGTCGGCGTCGAGAGCGACTACTCGGGCCTGATCGACCTCCTGAAGATGAAGCGCCTGCGCTGGGAGGACGAGAGCCTGGGGGCGAAGTTCGTCGAGGAAGACATCCCGGCGGACATGGTCGAGCAGGCCAATGAATTCCGCGCCAAGCTGGTCGAGACCGCGGTCGAGATGGACGACGCGGCGATGGAAGCCTACCTCGAAGGCAAGGAGCCGACGCGCGAGACTCTGATCGCCTGCATCCGCGCCGGCGTGCTGCAGTCGAAGTTCGTGCCGGTGCTGTGCGGCGCCTCGTTCAAGAACAAGGGCATCCAGCCGCTGCTCGACGCGGTCGTCGACTACCTGCCGTCCCCGCTCGACGTGCCGAACGTCAAGGGCGTGAAGCCGGACTCCGACGAGGAGATGGTCCGCAAGAGCTCCGACGACGAGCCGTTCTCGGGCCTCGCCTTCAAGATCATGACCGACCCGTTCGTCGGCTCGCTGACCTTCGTGCGCGTCTATTCGGGTGTGCTCGAGACCGGCAGCTCGGTGCTGAATTCGGTCAAGGACAACCGCGAGCGCATCGGCCGCATGCTGCAGATGCATGCGAACCACCGCGAGGACATCAAGGAAGCCCGCGCCGGCGACATCGTCGCGCTGGCCGGCCTCAAGTCGACCACCACGGGCGACACGCTTTGCGATCCGCTGAAGCCGGTCGTGCTCGAGCGCATGGAGTTCCCGGATCCGGTCATCGAGGTCGCGGTCGAGCCGAAGACCAAGGCAGACCAGGAGAAGATGGGCGTCGCCCTCAACCGCCTGGCGCAGGAGGATCCGTCCTTCCGCGTCTCCAGCGATACCGAGTCGGGCCAGACCATCATCAAGGGGATGGGCGAGCTCCACCTCGAGATCATCGTCGACCGCATGCGTCGCGAGTTCAAGGTCGAGGCCAACGTGGGTGCCCCGCAGGTGGCCTACCGCGAGACCATCACCAAGAAGACCGAGATCGACTACACCCACAAGAAGCAGTCGGGCGGCACCGGCCAGTTCGCTCGCGTGAAGCTGGTGTTCGAGCCGCAGCAGCCTGGCTTCGGCTATGCGTTCGAGAACAAGATCACCGGCGGCGCGGTTCCGAAGGAATACATCCCGGGCGTGACCAAGGGCCTCGAGTCGGCGCGCGACGTCGGTCCGATCGCCGGCTTCCCGACCATCGACTACAAGATTCAGCTCATCGACGGCGCCTACCACGACGTCGACTCGAGCGCGTTGGCGTTCGAAATCGCGTCCCGCGCCGCCTTCAAGGAAGGCATGGCGAAGGCCGGTCCGAAGCTGCTGGAGCCGGTCATGCGGGTCGAGGTGGTGACGCCGGAAGACTACACCGGCGACGTCATCGGCGACCTGAACAGCCGCCGCGGCCAGATCACCGGCATGGATCAGCGCGGCAACGCGCGCGTCGTTGCGGCCATGGTGCCGCTCGCCAACATGTTCGGCTACGTGAACAACCTGCGCTCCATGTCGCAGGGGCGCGCGACCTACACCATGCATTTCGACCATTACGAGCAGGTTCCCCAGGCGGTCGCGGACGAAGTCCGCGCCAAGATGGCCTGAACCTGATCTGACGCGAATACGGGAGAAGACGAATGGCGAAAGCGAAATTCGAGCGGAACAAGCCGCACTGCAACATCGGTACGATCG
>CAZZLX010000460.1:0-3872 GCA_964655235.1 uncultured Rhizobium sp. | reverse complement strand
TCGGGAAAAAGGCCAGTAAGACCGCAGCAAAGAACGACCGAAGCGGCGAGCTTGACCAGGTATTGGAAGCCGCCGACGTCCGCCAGCGCGTCGTCCTGGTCGAACAGCGCCTTCAGCGTCACCGGGTTGGCGATCTGCCCGCGCTCGATCAGCTTGCCGATCGCCGAATAGATGCGGCCATGCGCCGGGTCGGCGAAGTGCTCGGCGCGGAGGAAGTCGCCGACGCGCTCATACGCCGCGTTGTTGACCAGAAGCGCACCGAGCAGGCCTTGCTCGGCTTCGTAATTGTGCGGCGGCGTGCGGTAGCTTGGTGTGGCGGGCTCTTTACGCTGCTCCGGCCACACCGAGGGAAGCTTCAGTTCGGTCATCAGCGGACCTTCGGGCGCGAGCAGATCATCATCGAGCGCCTTGTTGTCCCCTCTGAACGAACGAGGCCGGCATTAACCCTCATGGGGTGCCGGCCTCGCAACGCATTCGTCATCAACCCGACAGCCTTTGTTTTCCACAGGCTGTGGGTATGTGGAAAACGATCAGCCGGCGGCAGGCGCCTCTTCGGCGGCCGGGGCTTCCTCGGCCGCGTTCTGGGCGTCGGCTTCCTCGGTCGAGCGGGCGACGGTCACGGTGACCGAGACCTTCACTTCCGGGTGCAGCGAGATCTTCACGTCGTGCACGCCGGTCGTCTTGATCGGCTGGCCGAGCATGACCTGGCTCTTCTGCACGGTGAAGCCGCCGTTGGTGATCTCCTCTGCGATGTCGCGGAGCGTGACCGAGCCGTAAAGCGCGCCGGTCTCGGCCGCCTGGCGGACGATCGTGACCTTGAGGCCGTTCAGCTTGGAGCCGACCTTCTCCGCCTCTTCCTTGCGCTTCAGGTTGTCGGCTTCGAGCTGCGAGCGGCGCTTCTCGAAGACCTCGCGGTTTTCCTTGGTGGCGCGAAGCGCCTTCTTCTTCGGCAGAAGGAAGTTACGGGCAAAGCCCGGCTTCACCTTCACCACCTCGCCCATCTGGCCGAGGTTCTCGATACGCTCGAGGAGGATAACGTCCATGGGTTGGCTCCCTCATTCCGCCGGGCTCGGCGCCGCCAGCTTGCGACGCAGACCCAGCCATTGATCGAACAGCCCGAGGCCGGCCACCAGCGCCACCGGCCACCCCATGAAGAGCATGGCGGCGTAGGCGGCGACGAGGATGAAAGGCTTCTGGGCAGAGTATTTCCGGGCGACGGCGTGAACCACGCCGAGGCCGACGAAGAAGAACGGCACGAGGAGGATCAGGAACAGGTTCCGGCCGAGGAACCCGAGCGCGTCGGGCCCGATCACCGCGGCCGCGCCGGCGAGGCCGAGCGCGATGGTGAGCAGGCTCGGCAGCTCGATGTCGGCGAGCTCCGGGCTCGGGCGCAGGTTGCGTCCGAAGCGGGAGAGCACGCCCTGGGCGAGGGCCGCGTTGACCGCGATCATCGCCAGCCACGACATCACCACCGCCGCCGGGAACCAGGGCACGATCGCATCCAGGATGCGCTGGCGATCGGTCTCGGCGGCCGAGGCCATCATGCGATTGATCCAGATTCCGAGGAACGAGCGGATCGATGCTTCGAGGCCCTCGGTCGAAAGCGCCAGCGCGGCACCGGCGACGACGAAGGCGCCGGCGCCGATCCCGACCATCCAGGTGACGAGCAGGCCGAGCGGATACCACTCGGTCTTGCCCTCGGCGTCCTGGCGGCTGAGCAGGGCCTTGCGGGCCACCACCATCACCGGAACGCCGCTGACGATCAGGAACAGGCCGCCGGCGATCGCACCGCCGATGAGGCTAACCACCAAGGCTGCGCTGCCGGTCGCGGTCGCCCCGGCGAGACCACCCATGCCCAGCGCCACGGCGAAGAGCGGAAGCTGTGCCAGATAGGCAAGCAGCATCGCGCTCGGCTGGCCGAGGACGACCGAGAGGTAGAGGAGGGCGCTCAAGACGCCCGCGCCCGCCGCGATGAGCCCGAACCGGAGCATGTCCTGGTCCTAGATCCCCTTGGCCCTACTTGATCACGTAAGGCATGAGGGCGAGGAAGCGCGCGCGCTTGATCGCCTGGGCGAGGTCGCGCTGCTTCTTCGCGGAGACCGCGGTGATGCGGCTCGGCACGATCTTGCCGCGCTCGGACACGAAGCGCTGGAGCAGCTTGATGTCCTTGTAGTCGATCTTCGGCGCGTTCGGATGCGCGAACGGGCAAGACTTCCGGCGCCGGAAGAAAGGACGGCGTCCGCCGCCCGCACCGCCGCGACCGCCGCCGCCTTCGCCGCGACCCTCGCCGCCCCGACCGCCTTCGCTACGTCCGGTCATGCGTCACCTCCACGGGCGACGTCGCCGCCCTCTGCGCGGTCGTCACGGCGCGGACCGTCCTCGCGGTCACGGCGCCAGCCGCCGCGATCGCCACGGTCGCCCCGATCACCGCGATCGCCGCGGTCGGACCGGCTCTGCATCATCGCCGACGGGCCCTCTTCGAGGGTCTCGACCCGGACCGTCAGGTAGCGGATCACGTCTTCGTTGATGCGCATGTTGCGCTCGAGCTCGTGCACCGCCGCCGCGGGGGCGTCGATGTTCAGGAGCATGTAATGGCCCTTCCGGTTCTTCTTGATCCGGAACGACAGCGACTTCAGGCCCCAATACTCTTTCTTGAGGACCTTGCCGCCATTGGCTTCGATGAGGCTATTGAATTGCTCGGTCAGGGCTTCGACCTGGGTGGTCGAGACATCCTGACGAGCGATGAACACGTTCTCGTAGAACGCCACCGCTTGGATCTCCCTTTGGCTGTTAGCGGTCCGGAGCCACCATGGCCGGCCGGACCTAGCCGGGACCAGACGCGGACCCGGCAAGGAGCTATGAGGGCGCGGTCTATACACAGGGGTTCGTTGTTCCGCAAGGGGAAACGGGGCGAGTTGCCGGTGCGCCCGGCGGGGAGTATCGCTGTCCGCCTGCCGTCCATACCCCCGGGGCAAAGAGATCCGGAATGCGCGAACTGGTCGAAATCCTCGCTCGTGTCCAGGCCAGCCATGAGTTCTCCGAGTGCCTCGCCGCGACCAATGCGATCGAAGGGTGGCTCCAGCCCATCGAAGGCTACACCCTCTACCTTCTGGCCAAGGATGGTCCGGGGACCGGCGCGATCGTCGAGATCGGCAGCTTCAAAGGACGCTCGACGGCCTTCCTCGCGATGGGCAGCAAGCGCGCCTCCCGTGGGCCGGTAACGGCCATAGACCATTTCCGGGGATCGCCGGAACACCAGCCCGGCACAGCCGGAGAGGTCCGCGAACTCGTGGAGTCGGGGTCGACGTTCCCGACCTTCCGCCGGAACCTGGAAACGGCGGGACTCTGGGACCAGGTGGAGCCGGTCGAGACGTCGTCGCAGGAGGCCGCGCGATCCTGGAACCAGCCTATCCGCCTTCTTTTCATTGACGGCGACCATTCCTACGAAAGCAGCCGCACCGACTATCTGTCATTCGAGCGCTTCGTCGTGGATGGCGGAATCATCTGCTTTCACGATATCGGCAACTGCGAGGGCGTGACCCGTTTCTATAACGAGGGCATCGTCGGGAAGTCGGGCCTCTTCCCGCTGTTCCAGGCGGGGACTCTTGCGGTCGTCCAGAAGACGGCCGGGTAGCATGCGGTGCGGAGCGCAATGAGGCTCGGGCGTTACCTCGTTTCCGGGATCTCCGTCTCCCTGTGATCGACCTCCTCGAAATCGTGCTGCCGATCTTCGCCGTCGTGCTGACCGGATGGGGCGTCGGCAGGTTCGGCGTCATCAAGGCCGAAAGGGTCGACGGGCTCGCCGGCTTGCCTTTCTTCATCGCGATCCCGGCGCTGATGTTCCGCTCGGTGGTCCGCCACATCCGCTGGGA
>CAZZLX010000459.1:0-3889 GCA_964655235.1 uncultured Rhizobium sp. | reverse complement strand
CATCGGCGCCAAGATCAAGCCGGGCACCACCAAGCTCGTATGGATCGAGACGCCGAGCAACCCGACCTGGGACGTGACCGACATCGCCGCCGCGGCGAAGCTGGCGCATGACGCGGGCGCGCGTCTCGGCATCGACTCCACCGTGGCGACGCCCGTTCTCTGCCGGCCGCTGTCACTGGGCGCCGACATCGTCATGCACTCGGCGACCAAATACCTCAACGGCCACTCCGACGTGCTCGCCGGCTGCCTGATGACGGCGAAGGCCGACGAGTTCTGGACGCAGATCCGCTCGGTCAGGACCCAGCTCGGCGGCGTGCTCGGCCCCTTCGAGGCGTGGCTGCTGCTGCGCGGCGTGCGCACGCTGTTCGTGCGCGTGCGCCATGCCTCGGCCTCGGCCCAGGCGATCGCCGAGCGCCTCAAGAGGCACCGAAACGTCGCGTCCGTTCTCTATCCGGGCCTTCCCGATCACCCGGGCCACGACATCGCCAGGCGCCAGATGCAGGGCGGCTTCGGCGGCATGCTATCGATCCGCGTGAAGGGCGGCGAGGCGGCCGCGGTCGGCGTCGCCGCCAGGCTCAAGGTTTTCGTGCGCGCGACCTCGCTCGGCGGTCCGGAAAGCCTGGTCGAGCATCGCGCCTCGATCGAAGGTCCCGGCAGCCCGTGCCCGCCGGACCTTCTGCGTCTCTCGATCGGCCTCGAGGATGTCGGTGACCTCATCGGAGATCTCGAACAGGCGTTGGACGGCGTCTGACATCATCGTCAGGCGTGCCGCGCGCGAGGAACGATCCCGCCTCGCGGACATTTTCCTTGTCGCCCGCCGCCACGCGTTCACGTGGCTGCTGCCGTCGCGCTTCAAGCATAACGACTTCAAGCGCGAAACCGAGGGCGAGCTGATCATCGTGGCGGAAGTGGAGGGCCAGGTCGTCGGCTTCGCCTCGATATGGGAGCCCGACGCCTTCATCCATCATCTCTACGTCGATCCGGCGATGCACCGCCGCGGCGTCGGCCGCGCGCTGATCGCCGGCCTCGTCGAGATCTGCGGCGACAAGCCGCTCGAACTCAAGTGCCAGACCAACAACAAGCCGGCGATGGCGTTCTACAAGCGCCTCGGATTCCAGACCGCGGATAGCGGGGTGTCCGATATGGGACCGTGGATCAGGTTCCGCGCACCGTTCGCGAGGTGACCTCTCGACTTCTGGCCCAGAGAAGCGAAGGAAAGATGGACTGTGGCTGGAGCGATGTCTTCTTTCTGCATGTCGACGCAAGCCCTCGCCGGGCGAGCCAGGCGCTCGTCGTCAGGCCCCTCTCCGAGGTCCCTTGGGGATATTCACCACAAGCAGCCATTTGATTTCGGGTTCGCCAAGCGGAAAGATTAGCCGCTCCCACTTCGTGACGTTCACCCTCAGCGGCGGTGGGTGCAGGCTGTGAATGACAATCTTTCGGTTGATCGCAGTCTCGTAAATTCCGGAGAAGAACTGAAACATGCCGGTGGGGAATTCGCTTGCCCGCTTCTCCGTCATGTCGATTCCGTAGCTTCGGAGGATATTGGCGCCGTAGACGCGATAGAGATAATCGTAGCCGCCCAGCGGAACCGAAATGATCTCGAGCAGCATCAGATTGTGGACCATCGGAGCTAGCTCCGGATACGCGAGGATCTCCTCCCCGGCCCGGCCTTTGCCGTCAGCAATCTCGGCGAGCCAGCGCTGATACAAGCGTCTTAGATGGACATCATCGACATCCGCCACATCGGGCTCGTACGTGATGGTTGCCGGGCCTGGCATCGCAGCAGTCTGTCTGCCTAGTACTTCGCGTGCCATTTGCGTAAATCGCTAGGGGTCGCGAAGGTGTCCGGCCGGCGTATGCAGATGACCAGGAGAGGACGGCGACCGCGCTGTACAGGTCGCGAGGTCAAAGATTGCGCGCAGCGGATCGACCATCATCCCGCCTGCGACGACCCAGTGGTCTTTCGATGCTCTGTCGGCCGCAGGCGCAGCGATCGGCGCCGCAGCGGAGGCGATGGGAACAGCGATCTCCTGGAACGAGGTCATGAACCGTATCGTAGCCGGGCAGTTTGCCTAGTGTGACAATGACGCCGATCGCACGCCGAGTATGCAATACGGAAGTTGGAGGCGGGACGAGAGCCGCCGAGCGCTAGGGATGCCTCCGAATGCTCCTCATGCCCGACCTGGCAGAGTGAACCGCATCAGACGGCGTTCTTGCAACCCTGCCCCGGAAGAGCACCATCGTGCCGGCTTCACGGGGACGCACTTTTGAAGGCCTGAGGCCAGAGGCGATCCAGCCTGCGCTCCATCCGCTGGAGCTTGTCGGTGACGTAGTCCTTCACTGCCTGGTCGTCGCCGCGCTTCCAGCGCAAGAGCGCGGCGGGGACGAGGGCGCTGACCATGACCTCGGTCGCCTGCCGGCGGCGGCCTGTCGCCTCGCAGGCGGCGGTGTCCAGCATCCAGTGCACGAGGCGGCTCAGGCTGAACGCCAGCGGTACCCAGTGGTGCGGGTGCGAGGGGGTAAGCTTGCCTTGGATCATGTCGAGGCTCGCCTGGCGATGCGGCGACAGAGCGTCGAGCCAGCGGCCGAAGACGTGCGCCAGGCGCTCAGGGAACGGCAGCGCGGGATCGGGAAGGTGCGACAGCGCGTCGGCGAGCGCCCGCTGGAACCAGGCGTCGGCGATCTCGTCGAGGTCGTCGTAGTGCGCGATCACGAGGCCGGGCCCGCCGCCGAGCCGGGCGCCTATCGCATGCGCCGTCACATTGCGCCAGCCGATCTCGTCGGCGAGCGCCAAGGCCGCGTCGAGGACGTCGTCGGGCGTGGAGACCTGGGCCATGGACGTGATCTGGTCACGCCCATGGCTTCAGGCAAGAGGTCAGCCGCCGGCGGCCTTCTTGGCGAAGGTGTCGACGAAGGTCTTCGGCAGATCCTCGTCCTTCACGCCCTTGAGCTCCTCGTCGAACTCCTTGAGCATGCCGAGCGCGCTCTTCATGCCATCGAGCGGAATGATGCCGGTGCGGGAATAGGTGTCGATCGAGGCCTTGACCGCGCGGATGTAGAGGTCCTTGTCGCCGAGGTAATAGGCCTCGGGCACGGCCTTCGCGATCTCCTCGGGGCTCGCCTTGATGATCCACTGCAAGGCCTTGTAGTGCGCGGTGACGATCGCCTGCGTGGTGTTCGGGTTCTTCTGGATGAATTCGTTCTTCATGTAGACGACCGCTGCCGGGTTGGCGCCGCCGAAGATCGCCTTGGTGCCGGCCTCGGTGCGGGAATCGGCGAGCACGACCACGTCGCCGTCGGCTTCGAGCTTCGAGATCACCGGGTCGAGGTTCGAGATCGCGTCGATCTCGCCCTTCTTGATCGCCGCGACGGCGCCGAGCCCGGTGCCGACGCCGATGAACGAGGCGTCCTGGTACTTCGCTCCCGCCTTGGCCATCAGGTAGTTGACGAAGAAGTTGGTCGACGAGCCCGGCGCGGTGACGCCGATCTTCATGCCCTTGAGGTCCGCCGGGCCCTTGATCTGCGCCGCCTTGTCCTTCTTGACCGCGAGCACGATGCCGGGAAAGCGGCCGAGCTCGAGCACGGCGCGCACGTCCTGGCCCTTGGTCTGCATGCGGATCGTGTGCTCGTAGGCCCCGGTGACCACGTCGGCCGAGCCGCCCAGCAGCGACTGCAGCGCGCGGGCGCCGCCGCCGAAATCGGTGATCTCGACGTCGAGGCCGGCTTCCTTGAAGTAGCCCTTGCTCTCGGCGATCGTGAGCGGGAGGTAGTAGAGCAGCGGCTTGCCGCCGACGCCGATGACGATCTTCGGCTTCTCGGGCGACTGCGCCTGTGCCGGTCCGGCCAGCAGCGCGATCGCGGCCGCGGCCATCAGCAACTTCCTCAA
>CAZZLX010000458.1:0-3890 GCA_964655235.1 uncultured Rhizobium sp. | reverse complement strand
TGACGCGGCGCCGGGGCCGTCGGTGGGCTTCCTGCAGGAAGCCGTCCGCTGGTGGGACCACTGGCTGAAAGGCAAGGACACCGGGATGATGAAGGAGCCGATGATCCGCTCCTACATCCAGGACTACTGGCCGCCGATCTCGAAGCCGAAGACGATGGCCGGCCACTGGGTGGCCGATCCGTCCTGGCCGCCGCCGGGCGTCAAGACCAAGCGGCTCATCCTCAACGACGGCACGCTGGACGAGAAGGCGGGGCTCCAGGTCGCGCGCTCGATCCTGTCGCCGCTGACGCCCGGCCACTACGGCCGCTGGTGCCCGCACGGACTCGGCCCCGACATGCCGACGGACCAGCGCGAGCTCGACGGCAACGCACTCTGCTTCGACTCCGAGCCCTTCGCCGAGCGCGTCGAGCTGCTGGGCGCGCCCGTGATCGAGCTCGACGTCGCCTCCGACAAGCCGAACGCGATGATCTGCGTGCGCCTGGGGGACATCGCGCCGGACGGCCGCGTCTCGCGCATCACCTACCAGCTGCTGAACCTGACCCACCGCGACAGCCACGAGTTCCCGGAGCCGCTGGAGCCGCGCCGGCGCTACCGCGTGAAGGTGAAGCTCAACGATCTCGGCCAGGCGATCGAGAAAGGCCACCGGCTCCGCGTTGCGATCTCGACCAGCTACTGGCCGATCGCCTGGACCTCGCCGGAATCGGCGACGCTGACGATCCACACCGGCGCCAGCCACATCGACCTGCCGGTGCGGCCGCCGGAGGCCCGCGACAGCCAAGTCAAGTTCCCGCGCACCGAGCGGCCGAAGCCGCTCGCCGCCAACATCATCGAGAAGGGCGGCGAGACCCGCGACGTGGTGCGCGACATCGAGACCGGCCGCGTCACCTCGCACGCGCAGGAGGACGGCGGCACGATCCTCTACGACGCCACCGGCTGGACCATGCGCGCCAAGCAGGACCAGTGGTACTCGATCCTTCCCGACGACCCGCTGTCGGCGAAGGCCGAGGTCGCGTGGTCGGTGCGCTTCACGCGAGAGGCCTGGAACGCCGAGACCCGCACGCGTACGGTGCTGACCTCGACGAAGACGCATTTCCGGCTCGATGCGACGCTGGACGCCTTCACCGACGGAAACCGCATCTACAGCCGCAACTGGAACGTCGAGATCCCGCGGGATTGCGTGTAGCCGCTATTGCGGCCGCTGGGCCGGATCGGTGTGAGATAGTGCGAGCAGCACCACGCCCGTCGCGTTCGGCGGCGGGTAGATCACCTGGGTGTTGATGCGCCGCTTGATCGCCTTCGCGTCCGCGCCAGACTTCTGCACGACGCGGTCCCAGCCTTCGGTGAAGACCGCGCCGGTGCGGCCGAGATCGAGGCAGGTGACGTAGCGCGGCTGCGCATAGTCGACCAGCGGCAGGCCCAGCAGATCGCGCGCCGCGTTCTCGCCGGCGAAGCGCCCGAGCTGAAGCGCGTGCTGACAGGACTGGAGCGCGACGTTGCCGGTCCCGGTATCCGCCGCCGCCGCGTCGCCGGTGACGAAGATCCCTGGTGCCTCGGGAGCACGCAGGCTGCGCTCGACCTTGAGACGGCCGAGACCGTCGCGTTCCCCCGGCACATGGCGAACGAAATCGGCGGCCGCCATGCCGGTCGTCAGAACCACCGCATCGACCGCGAGCGCCGCACCATCCGCGAAGGCGACGCGGTCGGCCGCGAGCGAGGTGACGGCTGCACCGAGGCGCAGCTCGACCTGGGCTTCTACGAGAGCTGCCTCGATCGTCGGACGCGGGCCGCTTCCGAGTTCAGCCCCGACCGCGGGAGAGCGGTCGATCAGCACGATCCGCAAAGCCTCCCCGTCATGGCCGTGTGCCGAGACCCGGTCGCGCAATTCGAGCGCCAGCTCGATACCGGTGAAGCCGGCGCCGATCACGGCGACGCTCTTGACGCCCAGCGCGAGGCGCCGGTCGAGGCGGATCGCCTCGCCCTGGGTGTCGATCGAGTAGGCCTGGTCGGCGCCCGGTACCGGCGGCTGGCGCATTACGCTGCCCGTGGCGACGACGAGGCGGTCGTAGTCGAGTCCGCCGGCGGCGAGTACGACGCGTCGCGCTGCAACGTCGAGACCGGTCGCCTCGCCTTCGACGAAGCGGATACCGACGGCACCCAAAGGCTCTCTCAGGTCGATGCCGAGCGTCTCCGGGCTCGCCTCGTAGAGGCGCGGCCGCATCTCGAGCGTCGGCGTGCGCGAGACCAGGCTCACCTCGGCCTTGTCGCCCGCGACGCGCTTTGCCGCCATCGCCGCCCAGAATCCGGCGAAGCCGCCGCCGACGATCAGGATCCTGCTCATGACCTTCCCCTCTCGGCATAGCGGTCGGCGAACCAGTCGGGAATCGCCGTCGAGTCCGGCTTGGCGCTCTTCGCCTTCACGCGCTGGGCGATGTCGGACAGCGTCGACTTCGCAAGCTCCCGGCGCATCGCCGCTTCCGCCGCCAGCATCACCGCATGGATCTCGCAGACGCCGGACGTGGCGGCTCGAGGAGCCGCGCCTTCTTCCCACAGCGCGCAGCGGCCACGGATCTCGCGGCACTCGAACAACGGCGTCTGTCCCTGCGCCGCTTCCGCGATCTCGAGCGCGGTGATGCGCTTCGGCTCGCGCGCCAGACGCCAGCCGCCGCGCAAGCCTTCGGTGCCTTCGACCAGACCCGCCTTCTCGAGCTGCGTCAGCAGCTTGCGCATGAACGCGAGCGGCAGGCGCTGGAACTCGGCAAGATCGCGCGCGCTCGGCGCCGTCTCCTCGGGCGTGAGGCTCAGATTCAGCAGTGTATGCAGCGCGTATTCGACGCCGGTACCGTAGAGAGCCATGACGATCCTTAACTACGATTAAATCAGTCGCAGTATAGTCGGATCGGCCCTTCGCGCAAGCGCTTCGCCAACGGCAAACGAGAGCGGCGGAATTATGGCAGCCGCACATGCGTCGATCGTCATCTCGGTGCGATTGACCCGCATACGTCGGAACGGCTAGGACGTTCTCGTTCCCCTGAGATCGGAGCTTCGGGCGTGAGGCGTGACACGGCCGTTCCATTCGTGTCCTACCGTTCGCCGTGCGCGGAGAGCCGCGCACGATGATGCGCAAGGACACCGAGCTGAAGCTGCCGCCCGGCGTCGAGCTCCGGGTGTCCGCGACCGCCAGGCGCGTCAGCCTGCGCGTCGATGCGCCGACCGGCGTTGTGCTGCTCGTGGTGCCGAAGCGCGCATCGCTGAACCGCGCCGCCGACTTCGCCGAGAAGAACCGGAAGTGGATCGACAGCAAGCTGAAGAGCCTGCCGCCGCCGGTACCCTTCGCCGACGGCATCGACGTGCCGATCGGCGGCCAGAGCCACCGTATCCGGCACCGGCCTGACAAGCGCGGCACGGTCTGGATCGAGGGGCAGGAGATCCACGTCGCGGGCGCGATCGAGCACTTGCCGCGGCGCGTCACCGACTGGCTGAAGGCCGAGGCCCGCCGGCAGATCGCGGATCTTGTCGACCGGCATTCGGAGATCATCGGCAAGCGGCCGACGCGCGTCACGCTGCGCGACACCACCACGCGCTGGGGCAGCTGCTCGCCGACCGGACGCATCGCCTTCTGCTGGCGGCTGATCCTGGCGCCGCGCGAGGTGATGAACTACGTGGTCGCGCACGAGATCGCCCATTTGGTCGAGCTCAATCACGGTCCCAGATTCTGGCGGCTGGTCCGCCACATGGTGCCGGACGTGGACGCGCCGCGGCGCTGGCTCAGCGACCACGGCATCCGCCTGCACCGCTACGGATGACGGCTGCAGCCGCTCCGCGCTCGGGCGCGGCCGTCAACCTGCTGCTGACCGGCCTCGTCGCCTTCCAGGCGATCTCGACCGATCTCT
>CAZZLX010000457.1:0-3895 GCA_964655235.1 uncultured Rhizobium sp. | reverse complement strand
GAATAGGGGCGATCACTCGGATCCGAAAGGCTGCCGAGGGGCGCATTTCCGCGCCATCGCCCGGGTTGGTCGCGCGAGGCGTCCGGCAACGGGCGTCCCAGATGAATGGCCGTCCATCGGACCGCAAGGCCCGAGGACAGAACCCGGCTTACAGACCGTCTGACCCGTTTCATCTCCGGTTTCGCCATTCCAAGTGGGTGAGATTATATGAAACATTTAAAGAACAAAACAAATATCTACATTGAACTAAATCGCAGCCATCGCTTCTTGTCCATGCGGCCGCACAATCTCTGGGATCTGCCTGAAATTATTGGCTTCTCCCATGGGGTTACCAGGACGCCCCATTGACGCCCATATAATCCCATGGTATCCCAATCCATCCCAGACGGGCCTCGACGCGGGGTCGGTCGGCCTGATCCGGGATGAAAGCCGGTCCGGCCGGACCGGCGGGGGTATCGATGGGACTTTTCCTGTCCCGGTTCGTGAACAAGATCGACAAAAAGGGCCGCATTTCGGTCCCCGCGCCTTTCCGCGCGGCCCTTTCCGATCAGACCTTTGCCGGCATCGTCGTCTATCCGCACCCCAAGCTCCCCGCGCTTGAGGGCTGCGGCTTCGACCGCATGGCGAAGATGGTGGAGGGCCACGACCGCCTCGACCAGTTCTCGGACGAGCGCGACGACCTCGGCAGCATCTTCGCCGTGTCGCACCAGCTGGCCTTCGATCCCGAAGGGCGTGTGATGCTCCCGGAAGATCTTCTCGGACACGCGAGCATCAGCGAGCTGGCGGTGTTCGCCGGTTACGGCAGCACGTTTCAGATCTGGGAACCGCAGGCGCTCGACCGGCATTTGTCGGAGGCCCGCGACCGCATCCGCATTCAACGGACGACGCTGCCGACATCGCGGCCGGAAGGGAACGGCAAGTGACCGGTCCCGCGCACATCCCCGTGCTTCTCGATGAGGTCCTGGAAGTGCTGGCACCCAAGGACGGCGGCCTCTATGTCGACGGCACCTTCGGTCTCGGCGGATACTCTCGCGCTTTGCTCGAATCGGCGGATTGCCGCGTCCTCGGCATCGATCGCGATCCCGACGCGGTCGCCCGCGGCGCCGATCTCGCTGCGCGTTTTCCCGGCCGCCTGACGCTGCGCCAGGCACGCTTCGGCGACATGGCCGAGGTCGCGCGCGCCGACGGCATCGATCGCGTCGACGGCGTGGCACTCGATCTCGGCGTCTCCTCGCCGCAGCTCGACCAGGCCGAACGCGGTTTCTCGTTCCGCGCCGAAGGCCCGCTCGACATGAGGATGGAGAAGGCCGGACGCTCGGCCGCCGATCTCGTCAACACGCTTTCGGAAGGCGAACTCGCGGAGCTCATCGCCGATCTCGGCGAGGAACGTCATGCGCGGCGCGTGGCCCGCGCCATCGTCGCAGCAAGGCCGCTCACCACCACCGGCGAGTTGGCAGCCGTGGTCCGCCGCGCCGTTCCCCGCTCGGGCGACGGCATCGACCCCGCGACCCGCACCTTCCAGGCGCTTCGCCTTGCCGTGAACGACGAGCTCGGCGAGCTCGACCGCGGACTCGCCGCCGCCGAGGCGCTGCTCGCCCCGGGCGGCCGGCTTGCGGCGGTCTCCTTCCATTCGCTCGAAGACCGGCGCGTGAAGGCGTTCCTTCAAGCGCGCTCGGGCGCCGGTCCCCGGCCGTCGCGCCACCTGCCGGATACCGGCAGCGAGGCCGCCCCGACCTTCCGTCTCCTGTCGCGCAAGCCGGTGACGCCGTCGCCGGCCGAGATCGATCGCAATCCGAGGGCCCGGTCGGCCCGCCTGCGTGCCGCCGAGCGCACTGAAGCGCCCGCGGCGCATCCCTCGAGGTGACGCCGATGATCCGTCGCTCAACCCTGCTCTGGCTGATCGCCGCCATCCTGATCGGATGCGGCCTCTACCAGCTCAAATACGAGGTCCAGGCCAAGGAGGAGCGGCTCGTCCGTCTCAACCGCCAGATCCAGCAGGAGCAGGAGGCTATCCACGTCCTCAATGCTGAGTGGGCCTTCCTCAACCGCCCGGACCGGCTCGCCGATCTCTCCAAGCGGCATCTCGAGCTCAACCCGGTCGAGCCGACCCAGTTCGGCAAGGTCGCGGCGATCCCCGAGAAGTCGCTGGTTCCGGTCGTCGCCGAGGCAGAGGCCGCGGGCGCCGCGGTCGTGAAGGTCGCGACGGCCGCCCCGGCAAAGCCGGCCGCGAAGCCGCAGGTGGCGCCGAAGCCGCAGGTCGTCGAGGCCAAGCGTTCTCTCGGCACGGTCGATACCGCGCAGCTCCGCCAGGTGAAGTCGGGCGGACGTGACGTCGTCGTGATCGTCGATGGAGCTCTTCTCGCGACCGCTCAGCGCTGAGCGGAGGGACATGACCACTCTCACCGCCTTCCGTCCACGCGTTCCCCCGCCGGTGGCGCCGCCGCCGAGCCGGGCCGTGCGCCTGGAGGGGGCGGCGAAGCAGGTGATCGAGTCGAGCCGCGGCCGGCTGACGCTGGCCGCCGGCGTTTTCGCCATCGCCTTCGCCGTCATCGGCATGCGCCTCGTCGACCTCGCGCTCTCGAAACCGGCGCATGACGCGCGCGAGTTCGAGCTGCCTCGGGCGAACGACTCCGCGGGCTATGCCGCCGACCGCGCCGACATCATCGACCGCACCGGGGCGCTGATCGCGACCAGCGTGCCGACCGCCTCGCTCTACGCCGACCCGCGCGACATCCTCGATGCGCGCGAGGCAGTGGCGAAGCTGATGACGGTGCTGCCCGAGATCAAGGGTGAGAACCTCGAAGCGCGCCTCTCAGCCGAGGGCCGCAGCTTCGTCTGGATCAAGCGCAACCTGACCCCGCGCCAGCAGTACGAGATCAACCGCCTCGGCGTTCCCGGCTTCTACTTCCAGCGCGAGGACAAGCGGATCTATCCGCACGGCGCGCTCATGGGGCATCTCGTCGGGTTCGCCGATGTCGATGGCAAGGGCCTCGGCGGCGTCGAGCAGGCGATCGAATCCAGGATCAAGGGCAGCCAGACCCCGGTCGAGCTGTCGATCGACCTTCGCCTCCAGCACATCGTCCGCCAGGAACTGCAGGCCGCGATCACCGAGTTCAGCGCCATCGGCGGCGGCGGCCTGGTCATGGACGTTCGCACCGGCGAGATCCTGGCGATGGTGTCGCTGCCGGACTTCGATCCGAACGCCCCCGGCTCCGCTCCGGCCGACAACCGCTTCAACCGCAACACGCTCGGCCTCTACGAGATGGGGTCGACTTTCAAGACCTTCGCGCTGGCGATGGCGCTCGACGCCGGCACGGCGACGATGCGGTCGTCGTTCGACGCGCGCGAGCCGATCCGGATCTCGCGGTTCGCGATCAACGACGATCACGCGCAGAAGCGATGGCTTACCGTACCGGAGGTCTTCAAGTACTCCTCCAACATCGGCGCGGCGAAGATCGCGCTCGAGGTCGGCGCCGAAGGCCAGAAGGCCTTCATGAAGAAGCTCGGCATGCTCGATCCGCTGCAGCTCGAGCTGCCGGAACTGGGCAAGCCCAAGTATCCGCGCGACTGGCGCCCGATCAACGTGATGACGATCGCCTTCGGCCACGGCCTGTCGGTGACGCCGATCCATCTGGCCTCGGGCATCGCCACCGTGGTGAACGGCGGCATCATGCATCCGCCGACTCTGCTCAAGCGCAAGGCGGACGAGCCGATCCCGGGCAAGCAGGTGCTGAAGACCTCGACGTCCGAGAACATGCGCCGCCTGATGCGGCTCGTCGTCGAGGACGGCACCGGTAAGAAGGCCGAGGCGCCGGGCTACTGGCTCGGCGGCAAGACCGGCACTGCCGAGAAGGTGAGCCGCGGCGGCTACAAGAAGAGCGCCCGCCTCTCCTCC
>CAZZLX010000456.1:0-3903 GCA_964655235.1 uncultured Rhizobium sp. | reverse complement strand
ACCAGATCGCGGCCGCCATCGGCAGCAGGTGGTCCTCGATGAAGGCGCGGCCGAATTTCGAGCGCTCCAGCCAGGCACCCAGCGTCGGCTCGGAGTCGTGACGGCCGTCGAGCACCTTGGGCGCGGTGCGGAAGAAGCGGACGATGTCGAGCAGCAATCCGAGGAACCGAAAGTTAAGAACGTTGCGGCGTTGGCCGAAGATCGCGTTGTACCGTTCGGTCCCGTATTCGAGACGCCCGTCGTCGACGCTGACGCCGAACGACATGTCCGACGCCTTGGTCGGCACGCCGAGCTCGGCGAAGAGCCGCGTCAGGTTCGGGTAGTTCTTCTCATTGTAGACGATGAAGCCTGTGTCGACCGGGATCTGCCGTCCGCCCCAGGTAACGTCGACCGTGTGGCTGTGGCCGCCGATCCAGGCGTCCTTCTCGAAGACGGTGATGTCAGCGTGCGGCGCAAGCCGACGGGCCGCGCCGAGACCGGCGATGCCGGTGCCGATGATCGCGACCCGCTTCATGCGGCTGCCTTGAGCGTCTTGAACGCGGAGAGCGCACGGGCGCGCGCCGTCGTGTGATCGACCATGGGCGGAGGATAGGTCTCGCCGAGGCGAACGCCCGCATCCGCAAGCATCGCCTCCGGCGCGGTCCACGGCGCATGGATATGGCTAGCCGGAAGCCGCGCCAGCTCCGGCACGAATCGGCGGACATAGTCGCCGGCCGGATCGAACTTCTCGCCCTGCAGCATCGGATTGAAGATGCGGAAATAGGGGGCCGCATCGGCGCCGCAACCGGCGACCCACTGCCAGCTCGCCGCATTGTTGGCGAGGTCGGCATCGACCAGCGTGTCCCAGAACCAGCGCTCTCCTGCCTGCCAGGGCAGCAGCAGGTGCTTGACCAGGAACGAGGCCGCCACCATCCGCACGCGGTTGTGCATCCAGCCCGTCTGCCAGAGCTGGCGCATGCCGGCATCGACGATCGGATAGCCGGTGAGCCCCTTCTGCCAGCGGCGAAGCTGCGCGTCGTCGTCGCGCCAGGGAAACTCCGCGAAGGCCGGCCGCAGCGGCTGCTCCGGCAGATCCGGCGTGCGATGAAGGAGGTGGAGCGAGAACTCGCGCCAGGCGAGCTCGCGAAGGAAGGCATCGGCTTCCGGCACCCGGGTCGCGACCGAATGCCAGACCTGGCGCGGGCCGATCTCGCCGAAATGCAGGTGCGGGGAGAGCCGAGAGGTCTCCTCTCGGTCGGGCCGGTCGCGGCCATGCTTGTAGCCGTTGGCGTGTCCGATGAATGCATCGAGCCGCTCGGCGGCGCCGCGCTCCCCGGGAACCCAGGTCTCGCGCAGGCCGCCGGCCCAGTCGGGCGTGGTCGGCTCCAGCTTCCACAAGGCGAGGTCGTCGGACGCGATCGACGCCGCGGCCGGTACCAATTCTCTTGGTGCCGGCACTGGCCGCGGCGGACCGCCCCAACCCTGAAGCGCGCGCCAGAACGGCGTGAAGACCTGATACGCCTTGCCGAGTTCCCAAGGCTCTATAAGCGCCGAGGCGTTGAAGCTCTCGACGGCGATCCCCCGAGCCTTGAGCCGAGCCTTGACCTGCGTATCGCGCGCGACGGCCGCGGGCTCGTAGACCCGGTTCCAGACGACGGAGGTGGCGCCGGCCGCGGCGACCAGATCCTCGATCACCTCGGCCGCCCGGCCACGGCGGTGGATCAGCGGCAGGCCGCGTTTCGCGAGATCGCGGGCGAGCGCGGCAAGGCTGCGTCCGAGCCACCAGCGGCTGGCGGCGCCCGGCGACCAGGGAAGGCTCTCGTCGAGGACATAGACCGGCAGCACCGGCCTGCCGCTCGCGGCGGCTGCAACCAGGGCGGGATTGTCGGCGAGGCGGAGATCCTGGCGGAACCAGACGAGGACGGTCAAAGGCGGGACCCGGTGCGCGGCATGCGATCCATACGGTCGCAAGCCGCCAACGGATCACCCCAGCGGTACACGAACCACTTTGGAAACGCCTAGCACATGGGCTGCAAGTCCCTGGCCGAACAGGCGGCGGAGTGCCGGGTCGCGCGCATCGAGGCCGCCGGTGAAGGCGCCGAAGGCCGGCAGCACCAGCCGGACGCCGTCGGAAAGGAAGCAGCGTCCGGTCACCACGCGACCGCGCACCGCAACCGAGAGCTTCGGGTGGTAATGGCCGCTGATCTCGCCGTCGGCGCGGCCATGCTCGGCCTGATGGCGGAAGATCAGCGGGCTCAGCACGACCTCGCTCTCGACGCGCCCGCCCCACATGGCCGACGGCGCCGGATCGTGGTTGCCCTCGATCCAGATCCAATCGCAGGCGCCGGTGAGGCGCCGGAGCCGCATACCGTCCTCTTCGCCGATCCGTCCCTCGGCGCTGCGGTCGTGGAAGCTGTCGCCGAGTGCAATGACCTGGCGCGGTGCCAGCCGCTCCATCAGGCGCTCCAGGCGCGCGACCGTCTCGCGGCTGTCGTAGGGCGGAAGGCCGAGGGCCGAGCCCTTCTCCAGATGCAGGTCGGCGACCACAAGCACGCGCCGCTCCGGCCACCAGAGCGCGCCGGCATGATCGGCGACGAGGTCCACGCCATTGACGGTGAGCTGCGACATCGGCCCCAGAGTCTCTCGAGGGGACGGTTCGCATACTTCCACCAGATTTGGAAGATGGTTGAACCGGCGAAACCGCGTGCTTCAAGCTCACATGAGAAACGTCGAGGGGGAAGCATGCGCGTCGCGGTTCTCGGCGGAGGTGTGGTAGGCGTCGCCGCGTCCTGGTACCTGGCCGAGGCCGGTGCCGAGGTGACGGTGGTCGAGCGCAACGCGGAAGCCGGCGCCGAGTGCAGCTTCGCGCCGACCGGCCAGCTGGCACCCGGCCATTGCGGGGCCTGGGCGAGCCCGCGCGCGCCCGGCATCCTGCTCCGCTCTCTGGTCAATCCCGATGCGGCGCTGCGCCTCCTGCCGCATGCGTTGCCCGGCCTCATGCGCTGGGGGATCGCGTTCCTGCGCGAATGCACCGACGAGCGCTACAAGCGCAACAGCCTGATCAAGCTCCGGCTCTGCCTCGACTCGACCAAGGCGACGCGCGAGCTCCGCGACCGGCTGGGCCTCAGATACGACAACAACGACAACGGCGCGCTCTTCCTGCATCGCGACCGCGCGCGCTTCGAGAAAGAAGCGAAGGCGGCTGCGGCGATGGCCGAGCACGGGCTCACCCTGGAAGTGCTCGACGCCGACGGCGCGGCCCGCGTCGATCCGGGCCTGGCGCCGGTCAAGGACAAGATCGTCGGCGCGCTCTACTCGCCGATCGACGGCAGCGGCGATTGCGGCGCCTTCACCCGCGAACTCGCCAGCCGCGCCGCCGAGCGCGGCGTGACCTTCCAGTACGGCACCGCGATCGAGCGCATCGACGAAGACGGCGACCGCATCACGGGCGTCGTCACCTCGTCCGGGAGGATCGAGGCGGATGCCTATGTGCTCTGCCTGGGCGCGGAGAGCCCGAAGCTGATGGACCCGCTGGGCGTCCATCTGCCGATCTATCCGGTGAAGGGCTACAGCATGACCCTGCCGATCAGGCCCGGCGGCGCCGTGCCGCGCATGGCGGTGATCGACGAGCACAACCTCGTCGGCATCGCGCGCCTCGGCGACCGCGTGCGATTCGCCGGCAAGGCGGTGTTCACCGGCTACGATACCAGGATCGTGCCGGAGATGTTCGGCGGCATGTACAAGGTCGCGCGCGACCTGTTCCCGGGCGGGATCGACGAGACGAAGCCCTCCTACTGGGCCTGCCTCCGCCCGATGACGCCCGACGGCCCGCCGATCATGGGGACGGCGAAGCACAGGAACCTGTTCCTCAACACCGGCCACGGCCATGTCGGCTGGACGCTTGCCTGCGGCTCCGGCCGCGCC
>CAZZLX010000455.1:0-3906 GCA_964655235.1 uncultured Rhizobium sp. | reverse complement strand
CCGCACCTTCTCCAAGGCCTACAACCTGGCAGGCCTCCGCGTCGGCTATGCGCTGGCGAGCCACGAGGAACTGACCGAGGGCATCAACCGGGTGCGCGGCGTCTTCAACGTCAACCGCGTCGCCCAGGCGGCGGCGCTGGCGGCGCTTTCGGACGAGCCCTACGCGCGTGCCTCGCAGAAGAAAACCGCGGCGGAGCGCGACCGGCTCGCCGTCGGCCTCAAGGCGATGGGACTGTCGCCGTTGCCGTCTGCGGCGAACTTCGTCGCGGTGAAGACGTCGAAGCCGGCGGCCGAGGTCGTGGGCGCGCTCGCCAAGCGCGGCATCATGATCGTGCCGGTGGGCGGGCCTCCTTACGAAAACCACATCCGCATCACGATCGGCTCGGCCGAGGACACGGATGCGGTGCTTGATGCGCTGAAGGCGGTGCTCTGATGCGGATCCTGGTCCTCGGCGCCGGCCTCGCGGGCGTCACCGCCGCGCATTTCCTGGCCCGCGACGGGCATCAGGTCGAGGTCGTTGACCGGCAGTCCCAGGCGGCGTCCGAGACCAGCTTCGCCAATGCCGGCATGGTGACGCCGGGTCACGCGTTCCCGTGGGGCAACCCGAACGCCCCGAAGATCCTGCTGCGCTCGCTGTTCAAGGGCGACCAGGCGCTTCGGCTCAAGCTCGTGCCCGACCTGCAGATGTGGCGTTGGGGCCTCAGGTTCCTGGCCGAGTGCACGTCCGAGCGTACACGCATCAACACCGAGCGGAAGGCGAAGCTCTGCGTCTACTCGCAGAGGAAGCTGCGCGAGGTCGCGGAAGAGACCGGCATCGACTACAACGCGACCCGCAAGGGCGCGCTCTTCATCTATCGCGAGCAGGAAGCTTTCGAGCGCGGCGCTGTCCGCATGAAGATCCTTCAGGACATGGGGATCGCGCTCAAGACTCTCGACGCCGCCGGCGTCGCCGCGGTCGAGCCCGCTCTGGCCGGTGCGCGGGACAAAATCGCCGGCGCTATCTACGCGCCCAACGACGAGAGCGGCGATTCCTGCCTGTTCACACGCAAGCTCGCCGAACGCCTCGCCGGCCAGGGCCACACCTTCCGCTACGACACGACCGTCCATCGCTTCCGCGCCGAGCAGGGCCGCATCGTCGGGGTCGAGACCTCGGCTGGCCTGCTGACCGCCGACGCCTACGTGCTGGCGCTGGCGAGCGAGTCGCCTAAGCTGGTGCGGAAGATGGGGATCGACCTCCCGGTCTATCCGGTGAAGGGCTATTCGCTGACGCTGCCGATCCGGCCTGAGCATCGGCCACCCGAGATCTGCGGCGTCGACGAGGGCTATCTCGTCGCCTTCTGCCGCCTCGGCAACCAGCTTCGACTCACCGCGACCGCAGAGTTCTCGGGCTTCAACACCGAGCACGAGCCGCGCGACTTCGACAGCATGATCCGGCTCGCCAAGGATCTGTTCCCGAACGGCGCCGACTTCGACAATCCCAGCTACTGGGCATGCCTCCGCCCGATGACGCCAGAAGGCACGCCGATCGTCGGGCGCTCGCGCTACGAGAACCTGTGGATCAACACCGGCCACGGCCACATGGGCTGGACGATGTCGTGCGGCACGGCGCAGGCGCTGTCCGATCTCGTCGCTGGCCGGAGGCCCGAGCTCGACCTCGCCGGCATGGAGGTTCCGACATGACGCTCGCCGCGGACGGCCTGGTCCTCAACCGGCAGAACCTTCCGTTCACTCTCGACGAGGGCATCGGCGCCCGCGCCCGCATCGGCCTCATCGTGCTCGCGACCGATCACACGATCGAGCACGAGTGGCGCCAGATCATGGCGATCCCCGGCGTCGCCTACTACGAGAGCCGGATCTTCAATTCGAGCGCGATCACGCCCGAGACGCTAGCGACCATGGAGCGCGACCTGACCCAGGCGACGGCGGTGATCCGCCCCGGGCAACCGATGGACGTGATCGCCTATGGCTGCACGTCCGGTGCCATGGTGATCGGCGAGGACAAGGTGGCGGCACGCATCCGCGAGGCGAGGCCCGGCATCGCGGTCACCAACCCGATCGGCGCGGCGATCGCCGGCATGAAGGCGCTGGGCTGCCGGCGGATCGCGTTGCTGACGCCCTATATCGACCGCATCAACCGGATGATGCGTGACTACATCCAGGCACGCGGCCTGGACGTGCCGGTCATGGGCTCCTTCAATCACGAGTAAGACGACGAAGTCGCGCGCATCGATGGCGCCTCGGTCAAGGCGGCCGCGCTCGAGATCGGCCGCCACAGCGACGTGGACGGCGTCTTCGTCGCCTGCACGAGCCTGCGCGTCGCGGCCCTGGTCGAGGATCTTGAGGCAGAGCTCGGCAAGCCGGTGACCTCGTCCAACCATGCGATGGCCTGGCAGGCCCTGAGGCTCGGCCGCATCGCCGAGCCGCTCGACGGGCGCGGACGGCTGTTCCGGGTCTAGCCGTTAACCATAGTCAGCCGTCGAGACATTCGCGAATCGGGTTTCGCCTTGCCCAAAGCCTTGGCATTGTAGGCGCCTATGACCGCCACCGACGCGAGCCAGAGAAACCGGCGCGGCGTGCGATCCATCGCCGTCAGGAGCGTCATCGCTCTGCTGGCCCTGGTCGCGGTCGTTGCCGGCGGTGCGTTCGCGCAGCGGAAGGCGATCGAGAATCTCGGCGAACCCGCGGTCGTCGTCAGCCTTTCAGGCTGGCTTGGGACGCTCGCGGTGAAGGCGAGCCTCGCCGCGCACGATCTGGCGTCCCCGGACGACGGCGTCCGCAGCGAGGCGCGCATCCGCCTCGCCGTCGTGCTCGACGAGATGCAGCAGCAGCGCCAGCGGCTGGCGCGCCGCTCGCCGTTGCCGGCCGACGTCCAGGGCGCGCTCGACAACTTTCTCACCGCCGGGCGGGCGCTGGCCGACAGCGAAGCCGCCGACGTCGCCGAGCGACCCGTCTATCGCACGGTCATGGAACTCGGCCCGGAGCGACTGCCGGCGCTGCTCGACCGGCTGGCCGGCCGCAACGAGGCCGAAGGGCGGGCGCGGGCAGAAATCGTCACGCAGGTACAGTATGCGACGGCGGGTGCCCTGGTGCTGGTGCTGCTTCTCTCGGCTCTGGCGATCGCGCCGGCGATCCGCCGGGCAAGTGAAGAGGCGCGATCCCTCGAGGACGAGGCGGCACGGCTCACGGTCGGTTCCGCCGCGGCGGATGCCAGCCGTCGCGATCTTTCCCAGTTCCTTCTCAGGCTCGAGCAGACCCTGGCCGCGGCGGTCAAGACCGTGGTCGGGCTTTCCGACGTATTGGCGCTGGGCGCTGCGGGACCGCTCAACGACAAGCAGCGCGAATACGCACAGCGCATCCGCGGCGATGGCCAGCGCCTGGCGCAGCTGCTCGAGGACGTGCACGACCTCGCCCTGATCGACGCGGGCCAACTGAAGCTGGACGAGCGCACGATCGAACTCGGCCCCTTCATTGCCCAGACGCTGGACCAGATGCGCGGCCAGGCCGACCGCAGCCGCATCGCGCTGATGCACAGCCTGCCGGTCGACATGCCGCGCCTCTCCGCCGATCCGAGCCGGCTCCGGCAGATGGTGCGGCGCCTGCTCGACCTCGCGATCCGCGCCGGCGAGAGCGGCGGCCAGGTCCATGTCCGGGTTGCGCGTGAACCGACGGGCGGGCTCGCGCTGTCGGTCGAGAGCCCGAGCCAGGGCTTCGGGCATCCCGACGCCGAGGTCGCGTTGTCCCGCATAGAAGGGCCGAACGGCGCTTCGGCTCTCACCCTGCCGCTGGTGAAGGCGCTCGCCGAGCGTCATGGCGGCCGGATGAGCGTGGGCCCTGCGCCCGGCCGCGGCTCCGTCGCGACCCTGCACTTCCCGCCGGCGCGGACGGTCGCGGCGGCGGCCTAAACGC
>CAZZLX010000454.1:0-3920 GCA_964655235.1 uncultured Rhizobium sp. | reverse complement strand
TCGACGCGATCGAAGGCCTGGTGGCGAACCTGCCGGCGGCGGTCGACGACGTCGATCAGGTTGGCGTTGGCGAGATCGTCGTAGGTCTCGGCATCGCCGGCATAGCCGTGCGCTCCGAGGATGCCGACCAGCGCCTCGAGCCTCCCGATCGCGCTCTCGGCGCCGGTGGCCTTGGCTTCCTCGGCGAGCATGGCGAGGTGGCGGCGATAGGGCGCGAGGTCGGCATCGGGATGATCGCAGCGTCCCAGCCGGAGCGCCGCCTCGAACAGGTCGGGCGAGGATCCCTGGCTGGCGAACCAGGCGGCCTCGGCGGTGCCGCTAGGTTCCCTGGATCCGGACATAGGAGACGACGCGCTTCACGTAGGCGAGGTTGCGCGCATGGTTGGTCACGCGATCGAGCTCGGCCTGGTCGCGGGCGATGCCCATCAGGTAGACGGTGCCGTTGACCGTATCGATCGAGTAGTTGATCGAGCGGATGTCCTTGTCGAAGGTGATGTGGCCGCGAAGCTGGGTGGTGATCCAGAAGTCGCGCGCCGAATCCACCATCGAGCCGGAGTTGACCACCTCGATCTCGTTGATGATCTCCTTCACGCCCTCGACCTGCCAGGCGAGCTTGATCGCCTCGACCCGCATCTCCGGGTCCTGGACCTTGCCGGTGATCAGGGCGCGCCCCTCCGAGACCGAGGTCGAGAGCTTGCCGAACATCTCGTGGTTGGTGCGGAACCACAGCTCCTGGATCTGGAAGGAGATCGCGGTGTCCTTGGCCGAGGTGACGATGCCGCGCTCCTGCGCCGCCGCGACGCCGGTGGCGGCGCCGGCGCCGACCGCCATGTCGACCGGAGAGCAGCCATGGACGATGGTCGCCGCAAGGGCGACCGTCAAAAGAAGGCGAAGGCCGGGGACTGCCATCGTTCGGTTCTCCATCGGAGAAAATGATCGGCGCGAATCACGGCATTTTAGCGGCGAAGGCGGATTCGCGCGTAGAATCTCGACAGGCCGATTCGGAGTTCAGCGATGACCACGCGTACCGCCACCTGCGCCTGCGGCCGGCTCCGCGCCGTCTGCGCGGGCGACCCCGTCCGCACCTCGGTCTGCCACTGCCTTGATTGCCAGCGCCGCACCGGCAGCGCCTTCGGCTTCAACGCGCGCTTCCGGAGATCGGACGTGCGCATCGAGGGCGAGGCGAGGGCCTGGTCGCGCGTCGCCGACAGCGGCAACGGGCTGACCTTCCACTTCTGCCCGACCTGCGGCACCACGCTCTACTGGTTCCTGTCGGATCTCCCCGACATCGTCGCGGTCGCCGCCGGCGGCTTCGCCGATCGCACGGTCCCGCCGCCCCGCATCTCCGTCTACGACGAGAGCCGCCGCCACGCCTGGGTCGACATCAAGGTGCCGGTGGAGCGGCTCGGATGATGATCGCCCGCGCCGTTGCTCTCGTTCTTTTTTTCGCGACGTCCGCCGTCGCCGCGGACCGCTTTCCAGGAGCGACGTGGGAGAAGGTGACGCCCGAGGCCGCGGGCTGGTCGCCGGCCAGGCTCGCCGACGCGCATGTGATCTCCGCGGTCATGGGGTCAACCGCCGTGATGATCGTCCACAAGGGCGCGGTCGTCGAGGAGTGGGGCGAGGTCGAGGTGAAGTCGAACCTTCATTCGGTCCGGAAGAGCCTGCTCAGTGCGCTGATCGGCATCGCGGTCGCCGAGAGGAAGGTGGATCTAGCCGACACGATGGCGAAGCTCGGCATCGACGACAATGCGCCGTCGCTGAGCGAGACGGAGAGACAGGCGCGTGTCGTCGACCTGCTGAAAGCGCGTTCCGGCATCTATCACGCCGCGCTCTACGAGACGTCGGCCATGGCGTCGCGGCGGCCGCCGCGCGGCGCCCATGGGCCGAATACGCACTGGTACTACAACAACTGGGACTTCAACGCGCTCGGTACGATCTACGAACGAGCCGAGAAGCGATCGATCTTCGCCGCCTTCGACGAGCGGATCGCGAAGCCGGTGGGCATGCAGGACTACACCCCACTGGACGGCTCCTATGTCACCGGTCCGGACTCGGATCATCGAGCCTATCCGATCCGCATGAGCGCCCGCGATCTTGCGCGCTTCGCGCTTCTCTATGCGCGCGAAGGCCGCTGGAATGAGCGTCAGCTCGTGCCGGCGGAATGGGTGCGCGAGAGCGTCGCCAGCTATTCGAGCGCCGGACCGGGCCTGGGTTACGGATACATGTGGTGGACCGGCCCGGCGTCGGCGCCGCCCGGAAGCTACTTCGCTGCCGGCAATGGCGGGCAATACGCTTTTGTGGTCCCTTCGCGGGACCTCGTCGTCGTGCACCGGATCAACACCGACGGCGGCGGCGCCAGAGATCCCGGCATCCGTCAGATGGGGCGCTTCCTCCGCACCATCCTCGAGGCCGCGCCGCACTAGGAGAAGGCCGTCACCGGCCGCGGCAGCCATTCTCCATCGAGCGTGATGTCGACGAACTCGTTGTAGAAGCAGACGCGCCCTTTGATCTTGCCGGCCTCGGTCACGGGGTCGGCGTAGAACCAGGCGATGTTGTCGTGGCGCTTCCCGCCCAATGTCACGTGGTGGTACCCGGCCTTGCCCTTGTACGGGCAGCGCGTCGCATGGTCGCTGGCCGATAGCACGCCCGGGGTCACATCCTCGATCGGCAGGTAATAGCGCGTCGGCAGCCCGGTCTCGAACAGCATCACGGCGCGTTTCGAGTCGGCGAGACGGACGCCGCCGAGCGAAACCTCGATGCGGGCACTGCTCTGGATGCAGTCGATCCGCTTGTAGGGATCGCGCGGATGGACGAAGACCTCCTCGTCTTCTTCGAGCCAGCGGTCGGCCTTGTTCCAGTAGAAGGCGGCGTAGTCGCCGATCGGCGGGCATTCCGGGATCGGGCTCGCGTAGCGCCACAGCATGTTCTCGACCGTGCGGCCGCCGACCGCGAGGCTGTAGTACTCGGCAGTGCCTTTGTACGGGCAGACGCTGCTGTGCGCAGTCTTCGCCATCAGGTCCATGCGTATGTCGCCGATCGGGAAGTAGTAGACGGGCAGGTGCTCGCTCTCCCACAGGATCAGCCCGCACCGCGTATCGGCGATCGTGGTGCCGCCGACCTCGACGCGCAGCCGCTTCTCGACCGGCATCGTGAACACGACGTAGCCCGGAGCCTCTGCGTACTGCACGACATGGTCCAGCGGCGGGATGTGCGGCCCGAGGCTCTTGAGGTGCGGCTTGCGCATGGCGATCTCCTTCACGGTGTCAGATATGCACCCTTCAGGTGCTTCGGCCATCTCCCCGGCAGCACCAGCACCGCGTCGAAGCGGATTGTCAGCGCCGCGAGGTCCGGGCGGCTCGCGAGCAGCCATTCGGTGGCGCGTCGGATGCGGGCCTGCTGCTGCGGCAGGATCGCCTCGGCGGCGTCGGCGTAGCTGCCGCGTGTCTTGACCTCGATCACCGCGAGCACCTGTCCGCGGCGCATGATCAAGTCGATCTCGCCGACCGGGGTCTTCAGGTTGCGCGCGACCGGGCGATAGCCCCTGACCATCAGCGACAGCAGCGCGACCAGCTCGGCGCGCCGGCCGCGGCTGCGCCGACCTCTTCCGTCGTCACGCCGGCTTGGCGAGGGCGAGCGCACGCTGATAGGCTTCCTTGCGCCCGATGCCGAGCCGGGCCGCCGCTTCCGCCGCCGCGTCCTTGACGCTGAGCCCTCGGCCGAGGGCATCGGCGACCACGCGGTCGAGATCCTCCGGTGTCGGCTGGGTCTCCTCCGGCGGCGCGATCACAACCACGACCTCGCCCTTGGGCGGGCCCGACTCCTTATAGGCGACGGCGAGGGTCGAGAGCCGGCCGCGTCTGGTCTCCTCGAACAGCTTGGTGAGCTCGCGCGCCACCGCAGCCGGCCGATCGCCGAGA
>CAZZLX010000453.1:0-3926 GCA_964655235.1 uncultured Rhizobium sp. | reverse complement strand
CGCGGTGCAGGCGCGCACACTGCAGATGGCGGCCGAGAAGCTGCTCGGCAAGTTCGATGCGCTCGACGAGTTCACCGTCTCGATGGCGCATCCGGACGCGACCGCGGCGCTCATGTCGGGTGCCACCGAGGTGAATTCGCATTTCGGCAGCCCGCCGTTCCAGTACACGCAGCTCGCCGATCCCAAGATCACGCGCGTGCTCAATTCCTACGACGTGCTGGGCGGCCCCACGACCTTCAACCTGGTCTGGGCGCGCGACGACTTCCGCACCAAGAACCCGAAGACCTACAAGGCCTTTCTGGATGCGCTCGGCGAGGCGGTCAAGCGCATCAATGCCGACAAGGCGGCGGCGGCCAAGGTCTACATCGAGGCCAACAAGAGCAAGGAAGACCCGGCCTTCATCCTCAAGATGCTGAACGACCCGGAGATCGTCTTCACGCTCGAGCCGCAGAACACGATGGCCTATGCCGAGTTCATGCATAAGGTCGGCGCGCTCAAGAACAAGGCGGCGAGCTTCAAGGATTACGTCTTCGAGGAAGCGGCCGCGGGCAAGGGGAGCTGATCCAGCTGGCTCCCCTCCTCGACGTTTCCGGTGTCACGCTCCAGTACAAGACGCCGGACCATCTGGTCACCGCGACGTACCGGGTCGACTTCCAGGTCTTCCCCGCCGACCGCTTCGTGCTGCTGGGCCCGTCGGGCTGCGGCAAGTCGAGCCTGCTGAAATCGGTCGGCGGGTTCCTCAGGCCCGTCGAGGGTGCGATCCGGCTTGCCGGCACCGAGGTCGATCGCCCGGGTCCGGACCGGATGATGGTCTTCCAGGAATTCGACCAGCTGCCGCCGTGGAAGACGGTCAGGGAGAACGTGATGTTCCCCCTGATCGCGAGCGGCAGGCTCAGGCGCCGGGAGGCTGAGGACCGGGCCCGCGCCTACATCGCCAAGGTAGGCCTCGAACGCTTCGCCGACGTGCATCCGCACATGCTCTCCGGCGGCATGAAGCAGCGGGTGGCGATCGCGCGGGCGATGGCGATGGAGCCGGCGATCCTGCTGATGGACGAGCCCTTCGCCGCCCTCGATGCGCTCACCCGGCGCAAGATGCAGGAGGAGTTGCTGGCGCTCTGGGAAGAGACGCGGTTCACCGTGCTCTTCGTCACGCATTCGATCGAGGAAGCGATCATCGTCGGCAGCCGCATCCTGGTGATGTCGCCCCACCCGGGACGGGTGAAGGCCGAGCTCGATGCCGACGGCTTCGATCATCGCTCCGTCGGCGGCGAGGCCTTCCAGAAGCTGCTGGCGCGCATCCATGACATGCTGTTCGCCGACCGGGTCGAGTCGCATGGCTGACGGCACGACCAAGCCGCTGCCGCCGCGCCGGCCGGAGTTCGAACGGGCGTTGCCGCCGCTCGGCAATGTCGGTGACGTCGCGCGGCCGCTTTCGGCGTTCGAGAAGCTGACCAACCTCGCTAGCGCGCGGCGGATCTTCCTGCTGCTGATCCTTGCCGCGATCTGGCAGGCCTATGGCGCCTGGCTCTCCAACGCGCTGATCTTCCCGCCTTTCTCCGATGTGGCGAGCGCGCTCTGGGATTCGATCCTCCGGCGCGGCCTGCTCTGGCGCGCCTGGGCCTCGATCACCGTATTGGCCAAGGGATACGTGATCGGCGTCGTCCTCGCGCTGGTGATCACCGCGCTCGCGGTTTCGACCCGCTTCGGAAGCGACTTGCTGTCGACGCTGACGGCGATGTTCAATCCGCTGCCGGCGATCGCGCTGCTGCCGATCGCCCTCCTCTGGTTCGGCCTCGGTGAGACCTCGCTCGTGTTCGTGCTCGTCCACTCCGTTCTTTGGCCCTTGGCCCTCAACACCCATGCCGGCTTCACCACCGTCTCCGACACCTTGCGCATGGCCGGGCGCAACTACGGCCTAACCGGCATCCGCTACGTGGTGCACATCCTGATCCCGGCGGCGTTCCCCTCGATCCTGGCAGGACTCAAGATCGCCTGGGCGTTTGCGTGGCGCACTTTGATCGCGGCCGAGCTGGTGTTCGGCGTCTCCTCGCGCTCGGGCGGGCTCGGCTGGTTCATCTTCGAGAATCGCAACGAACTCAACATCCCCGAGGTCTTCGCCGGACTCGTCATGGTGATCCTGATCGGGCTCGCGGTCGAAGCGGTCGTGTTCCGCGCGGTCGAGGCTCGCACCGTCCGCCGCTGGGGCATGCAGCGATGACCGGCACTCTCAGGGTCGAGATCTGGCGCGGCGCCGAGGACGGCAGTTTCGAGACCTTCGAGGTCCCGAGCCAGCCGAGCCAGACCGTGCTCGACCTTGTGACCTACGTGCAGCGGAAGCTCGACCCGAGCCTTGCCTATCGCTTCGCCTGCCGGGTCGGCGTCTGCGGCAGCTGTGCGATGACCGTTAACGGCACGCCGCGTTGGACCTGCCGCACGCATGTCCAGAAGGTGGCGACGTCCGGCCGCGTCCGCATCGAGCCGCTGCGCAACCTGCCGATCGTCAAGGACCTGGCGACCGACATGGCGCCGTTCTTCGACAAGGGCCAGGAGGCGATGGGCCGCTTCGTTCCCTCCGAGGCCAAGGCGAGGGAAGTGGCGACGATCCCCCCGGACGATCCCAAGCGGATGGAAGCCGACGCCGGCATCGAGTGCATTGGCTGCGGCGTCTGCTACTCGGCCTGCGACGTGGTCTCCTGGCAGCCGGACTATCTCGGGCCCGCCGCGCTCAACCGCGCCTGGACGCTGGTCAACGACGTGCGCGACGGCGACAGAGCCGGCCATCTGCAAGCGGTTGCCGAGGATGCGGGCTGCCATGCCTGCCACGGCCACCAGAACTGCGTCGAGCATTGCCCCGTCGGCCTCAACCCGACGCGCTCGATTGCGGGACTCAAGCGGCTGGTGGTCATGGCCGCGCTGAAAGGCGAGCTGTGAAGCGCCTCGAGCTCTGGCTCTACATCGCCCAGCGCGGCTCGGCGCTGGTGCTGGCGCCGCTGGTGCTGCTGCATCTCGGCGTCATCCTCTACGCGGTTTCCGGTGGACTCTCGGCCGCCGAGATCCTGGGCCGCACCCGGTCCACGATCCTGTGGCCGGCGGTCTATGCGCTCTTCGTGGCCGCGGCCGCGGTGCATGCTGCGATCGGCGTCCGCGTCGTGATCCGGGAATGGACCTCATGGCGCAACCGCACGCTCGACCTCGCGACCTTGGGGTTCGGCCTGTTGCTGCTCGTGCTCGGCCTGCGCGCGGTGCAGGCGATTTCCTGATGCGCCGCCACGCTTCATATCGGGCTTTCCTGGTTCATCGCCTCTCCGGCCTGGCGCTGGCGGTGTTCCTGCCGGTCCACCTGATCGTGCTCGGTCTCGCGGTCGAGGTTTCGGCGCTCGACGGTTTCCTCACCTGGTCGGAGCTGCCGCTGGTGAAGGCGGCCGAGACCCTCCTCGTGATCCTGCTGGCGCTCCACATGTTCGGCGGCCTGCGCCTGCTGGCGATCGAGCTCCTGCCGTGGAGCGATCGTCAGAAGAACTGGATCGGCTGGGCTGCCGCAGCCTCGCTCGCGGCCGGCGCCCTATTCATCATCCGGGCTTTTGCATGATCGGCCTCGAACGCCGCCAGACCGACCTGCTTATCCTGGGTTCCGGCGGCGCCGGCCTGCTGGCGGCGCTGCATGCGCACGACAAGGACCCGAGCCTCGACATCACGATCGCGGTCAAGGGCCTGCTGGGCAAGAGCGGCTGCACGCGCATGGTGCAGGGCGGCTACAACGTGGCGCTCGCGCCGGGCGACTCCCTGCAGCGCCACTTCATGGACACGATCGAGGGCGGCAAGTGGCTCAACCACCAGGAGCTCGCCTGGCGGCTCGTCGAAGGCGCGGTCGAACGCATCGTCGAGCTCGAGAACCGCTGGGGCTGCTTCCTCGACCGCAATCCCGA
>CAZZLX010000452.1:0-3928 GCA_964655235.1 uncultured Rhizobium sp. | reverse complement strand
CACCAGATGCTGGCGATCGTCGCGATCGGGCTCGGGCTCTTCGAGCCGGCGCGACGGCACATGGAGGCTGCCCGGCGGCTGATCCCGGCGCCGGAAGCGCGCGAGCGCTTCCTCGTGATCCGCGCCTGGGGCGCCGGCTTCTGGGCCGACGTGCTGCACACAGTTCACGGCCTGGCGCTGGCCGAGGCGACGGGCCGCGAGCCAATCGTCCACTGGGGCCTCGAGAGCCGCTATCGGCGCTCCGGCATCGAGAACGCATGGCCGCTCTACTTCGAGCCGGTCTCGCCGCACACGATCGCGAGCGCCGAGCGGGACGGCCTCTCGATCTTCCCGCCGAAATGGACGCGCGCCAACCTGCGCGCGCTCCGCGTCAACAAGGACGACGGCGACTGGAGCTCGCTCTCTGGCCTCTACCTGATCAACTGCGGCGCCGACGTCGCGGTGATGGACTTCTTCACCGAGCTCGAGGACCTGGCGCCGTGGTTCGCTCCGAGCCACCCTCTCGCCGCCGCCGACCCGGAGCCCGCGCTCGGCACGCTCTACCGCCGTCACGTCCGGCTGACGAAGGAGCTGACCCGGGAGCTCGACCGCTTCGAGGCGCAGCTGATCGGCCGGCGGCCGACGATCGCGATGCACTATCGCACCCAGGGCCTGCCCAAGATCACCGAAGCTGCCGACCGCAAAGGTCTCGGCCCCGAACGCTTCGCCGAGGCGATCGACCGCTATCTCGCAACCAACCCCGACGCCGGCATCTACCTGATGACCGACTTCGCGCCGGCGGTCGCCTATTTCCGCGAGCGCTACGGCGACCGCGTCGCCTGCCGGGAGGTCACGCGGGTGGCACGGGTCGAGGACCAGTCGCTCGAGATCCACCAGCAGCACGATGGCGTGACGCTCGGCCGCGAGGTCGTGCTCGATACCTTCCTCGCCGCACGCTGCGACGCCTTCATCGGCGACGGTGCCTCGGGCGTCTCGCAGGCGGTGACCCGGCTCAAGGACTGGCCCACGGGAACGACGACGCTGTTCCGCCCGGGGCAGACCGCTCTCGCCGGGCAGATCCGCCGGCACGGTGATCCGTCGCCCTGGTGGAATCCGACAAGCTGATGACCTACGACGCGCGCCTGATCGAGGAGACGTTGCGAAGGGCCGGACGGGCGCTCGGCGAAGGCGACCATTCGCGCGCCAACCGGCTGCTGCAGAGGCTCCATGCCGCCGGCCACGCCAGCGCCGAAAGCCACCGGATGCTGGCGACGATCGGCGCTGAGCTCGGCCTCTTCGATCACGCCATCCGCCACGCCGACGACGCCAGGCGGCTCCAGCCGCCGTCGGACGGACGCGAGCGCTTCCTCGTGATCCGCGCGTGGGGAGCCGGCTTCTGGGCCGACGTCTCGCACACAGTCATAGGCCTCGCCTTCGCCGAGGCCTCCGGCCGCACGCCGATCATCCATTGGGGCCGCGAGTGCCGGTACCGACGCGGCGGGATCGAGGATGCGTGGCGCCTCTACTTCGAGCCGGTCTCGCCGCACACGATCGCGACCGCAGAGCAGGGCGGTCTCTCGATCTTTCCGCCGAAGTGGAGCAAGGCCAATCTCCGCGAGATCCGCGTCAACAAGGAGACCGGGGAGTGGAGCTCGCTCTCGGGCCTCTACCTGCTGAAGCGGGACGAGGACGTCGCGGTCTACGACTTCTTCACCGAGCTCGACGAGCTGGTGCCGTGGCTGCCGCCGGAACATCCGCTCGTGACCGACTTCGAGGCCGGGTTCGGTCAGCTCTACCGCCGCTATGTGCGCTTGGCGCCGCAGCTATCCGAAGACTTGGCGCGCTTCGAGGCGCGGCTGATCACGCGCCGGCCGACCATCGCCGCGCATTTCCGCACCCAGGGGCCGGAGAAGATCAGCGAGTCATCCGACGGCAAGGCAATCGGTCCGGAGAGCCTCGCTGGGCCGATCGACCGCTTCCTCGCCGCCAATGCGGACGCCGGCGTCTACCTGATGACCGACTTCGCACCGGCGGTCGCCTATTTCCGCGACCGTTACGGCGACCGGCTTTCGTGCCGCGAGGTCACGCGGATCAAGACGCCCGAGGAGCGCTCGCTCGAGATCCACCAGCGCTATGACGGCGTCATGCTCGGCCGCGAGGTCGTGCTCGACACCTTCCTCGCCGCCCGTTGCGATGCCTTCGTCGGCGACGGTGCCTCCGGCGTTTCCTGGGCGGTGCGGCTGCTCAAGGACTGGCCCGAAGGAACGGTGACCCTACTGCGCAAGCAGCCGGTCGACCTTGCGCGTCCGATCCGCAACCACGCCGATCCCTCGGCGTGGTGGAACCCGCCCGCTTAAGCCGGCGAAGTCAGGCCGCCTTCTTCTCGCCCTCGATCGCCGCCTGCGCCGCAGCGAGACGCGCGATTGGCACGCGATAGGGCGAGCACGAGACGTAGTCGAGGCCGACCTTCTCGCAGAAGCGGATCGAGGCCGGATCGCCGCCGTGCTCGCCGCAGATGCCGAGCTTGATGTCCTTGCGGGTCACGCGGCCGCGCTCGGCCGCGATCTCCATCAGCTCGCCGACGCCGTCGACGTCGATCGAGACGAACGGGTCCTGCTCGAGGATTCCCTTCTCCTGATAGGTCTTCAGGAACGAGCCGGCGTCGTCGCGCGAGAGGCCGAAGGCAGTCTGGGTCAGGTCGTTGGTGCCGAAGGAGAAGAACTCCGCCGACTCGGCGATCTCCTTGGCGCGCAGCGCCGCACGCGGCAGCTCGATCATCGTGCCGGTGAGATAGGGGACCCTGGTTCCGGTCTCCTTCGCCACGTCGGCCGCGACGCGATCGATCATCGTCTTCAGAATGTCGAGCTCCTTCTTGGTCGCGATCAGCGGGATCATGACCTCGGGCAGCGCCGTCTCGCCCGACTCCTTGGAGACCGCCGCGACCGCCTCGAAGATGGCGCGCGCCTGCATCTCGTAGATCTCCGGATAGGAGATGCCGAGACGGCAGCCGCGATGGCCGAGCATCGGGTTCGACTCCTTGAGCTCGATCGCGCGCTGGCGCAGCGTCTCGGCCGAGGCGCCGGAAGCCTTGGCGACCTCCTCGATCTCGGCCTCGGTGTGCGGCAGGAACTCGTGCAGAGGCGGATCGAGCAGGCGGACCGTCACCGGCAGGCCGCGCATGATGCGGAAGATCTCGACGAAGTCGTCGCGCTGCATCGGCAGGATCTTGGCCAGCGCCGCGCGCCTGCCCTCGGTCGAGGTCGCCATGATCATCTCGCGGACCGCGACGATGCGGTCGGCCTCGAAGAACATGTGCTCGGTGCGGCAAAGCCCGATGCCCTCGGCGCCGAACTGGCGCGCGGTGCGGGCGTCGGTCGGCGTGTCGGCGTTGGTGCGGACCTTGAGGCGGCGGAGGCCGTCGGCCCACTGCATCAGCGTCGCGAAGTCGCCGGAAAGCTCGGGCTGGATCGTCGGCACCTCGCCGACGAACACCTCGCCGGTGCCGCCGTCGATGGTGAGGATGTCGCCTTCCTTGACCGTGGTGCCGCGCACCGAGAGCTGCTTCTTCGCATAATCGACGCGAAGCTCGCCGGCGCCGGACACGCAGGGCCTGCCCATGCCGCGGGCGACCACCGCCGCGTGGCTGGTCATGCCGCCGCGGGTGGTGAGGATGCCCTCCGCGGCATGCATGCCGTGGATGTCCTCGGGGCTGGTCTCGATGCGGGTCAGCAGCACGCGCTCGCCCTTGGCGGCGCGCGCCTCGGCCTCGTCGGCCGAGAACACGACCTTGCCCGAGGCGGCGCCCGGCGACGCCGGGAGGCCGCGCGCGAGCACGGTCTTCTTGGCCTTCGGATCGAGCGTCGGATGCAGCAGCTGGTCGAGCGACGACGGATTGATGCGGAGGACGGCCTCGCGCTTGTCGATCAGGCCCTCGGAGACCATGTCAACC
>CAZZLX010000451.1:0-3933 GCA_964655235.1 uncultured Rhizobium sp. | reverse complement strand
TGGGGGGCCCCCGCGCCTCGAGATCGGGGCGGGGTTGCGCGGCCAGCAGCGCGTCCAGCGCGCCGAAGGGCTCGTCCATCAGCAGCACCGGCGGGTCGTGGATCAGCGCGCGGACGATCGCCGCCCGCTGGCGCATGCCGCCCGAAAGCTCGAACGGGTAGCGGTCCTCGAAGCCCTTGAGGCCGACCGCATCCAGCAGACGCCGCGCGGCAGGTTCGTAGGTCGTGGCGTCGAGGCCTCGCAGCTCCAGCTGGACCAGCACGTTGCCGAGCACCGTGCGCCAATCCAGGAGCACGGGCGACTGAAACACGATGCCGAGATCGGTGACCGGCTTCTGGACCTTATTGCCGGCGATGGAGATTTCGCCCAAAGTCGCGGGCACGAGGCCGGCGACCATCTTCAGCAACGTGCTCTTGCCGCATCCCGACGGCCCGACGACTGCGAAGAATTCGCCCGGCGCGATCTCGATGTCGATCGGCGTCAATGCTTCAGTGACCTGTCCGCCGCGCTGGAAGATCTTGGCCGCGCCGGCGAGCCGGATGGCGGCGGTCATGTCTGCTCTCCGACCTTCTCGCTCTGGCGCTGGGCGGTGTGCCACGGGATCGCCAGCCGCTCGACGCCTTCGACCGCGTAGTAGATCGCGAGACCGATCGCGCTCAGCACGAAGACTGTGGCGAAGACGGCGCTGGCGAGCAGGTTGCCGTTATATTCGAGCAGCAGGTAGCCCAGCCCCCGGTCGGAGGCGATGAACTCGGCCACCACGGCGCCGGTCACGGCGTTGACCGCGCCTATCCTGAGCCCCGTGAAGATCGACGGCAGCGCCGAGGGCAGCCGGATCCGCCAGAACAGACGCCACGCATTGGCGCCGGTCGAGCGGGCGAAGTCCATGATCTCCGGGTTGATGCCGCGGAAGCCGGCGACGTTGTTGACCAGCATCGGGAAGAAGCAGAGCAGGAAGACAAGCGTCAGCTTCGAGATCCAGCCAATGCCGAACCAGATCACGAAGATCGGCGCGATCGCGATCTTCGGCACCACCTGAAACGCCACGATCAACGGATAGATCGTCCGCGCCATCCAGGTCGAGAACGCGATGCCGGTCGCCAGAGGCAGGCTGATCACGACCGCCATCCCGAAACCGCCGACGATCTCGAGCCCCGTGACCCAGGCACCGCCGAGGATCCGGGGCCAGCGGCGGGACAGATCGGCGAGGATCGCAGTCGGTGCCGGCAGCAGATAGTTGGGGACGTCGAAGAGGCGCACCGCCGCCTCCCAGACGGCGAGCACCGCGAGCGCCAGCAGAAGCGGCTGCGCGGCCGATCGTATCCTCGCCATAGCGTCTTTCCCCCCAGTCCGACGCGGATCGTAAACGCGCCGGTCGCTACCCGTCGAGCCTGAACGCCTCGACGGTTTCCCAGTCCTCCACCGGCACGTCGTCGCCTGAATAGACGATCTCGATCCGGTCGAAGCGGACGGTCTGGCCGGTGAGCTTGGCGCGGATCTCGACACCGGCTGCGGCCTTCCGGCCAGCCTCGACGGTGCCGTAGAGCAGCGAGACATGCGGCATGAAGCTGGCCTGTTCGACGCCGAGCACAGCGCGGTCGGTCCGTTGCTTGAGCGACAGAAGCGCGCCCTCGGCGCCGAACAGCGCATAGAACGAGCGGAAATAGGCGTCGCCCAGCGCGACATCGACGATCGGCCGCCAGATCGGCCGCGAGCCCGGCAGCAGCGACGCCACCCGACGGCCGAGATCGACGCGATCGAACGGCTGGCCGCCTAACAGGGTCAGATGCGGGACGAAGCGCGGCGTCTCGAAGCGGTCGGCAAGATCGTCGACGATGCGCTTGAATTCCCGGGCCCAGTCGGACTCGGGCATCAGCCAGACCGAATAGGTTTCACAAGTCAGTGGACCTGGCATGCGCCGCTCTTCTCGCCGGCTTGGTGTCGCTCGTCGTCGGCGCAGCATAACACTCGCCAGAGCCGACGGTCTGCGCCAGGATCGGGAAAAGTTTCGTGAGGAAACGTTCATGTCGATCGACGCCTTTCTCGCCGCGCGCGAGTTCCTGTTCCGCACGCGCGAGGACTATCCGACGGCCTATCGCGACTTCCGGTGGCCCAAGCTTGATCGCTTCAACTGGGCGCTCGACTACTTCGACCGGATGGCCGAAGGCAACGAGCGGCCGGCGCTGTGGCAGGTGGACGATGGCGGCAGCGAAACCAAGGTTTCCTTCTCCGCGATGGCGAAGCGCTCGAACCGGGTCGCCAACTTCCTTCGTTCGATCGGCGTCCGCCGCGGTGACCGCATCCTGCTGATGCTCGGCAACGTGGTGCCGCTATGGGAATGCATGCTGGCGGCGATGAAGCTGGGCGCGGTGATCGTCCCGGCCACGACGCTGCTCACCCGCGACGACCTAAAGGATCGTTTTGCCCGAGGCCGAGTCCGACACGTCATTGTCGGTGCCGCGAACGCCAAGGTCTTCGACGACCTGCCCGGAGACTACACGCGAACCGTGGTCGCGGGCGAGCATCCGGGCTGGCACGCATATAGTCTGGCCGATGCGGCATCCGCGACCTTCACACCCGACGCTGAGACCAGAGCCGACGATCCGCTGCTGCTCTATTTCACCTCGGGCACGACGAACAAGCCGAAGCTTGTCCTGCACAGCCACCAGAGCTACCCCGTCGGCCATCTGTCGACGATGTACTGGCTGGGCCTTAGGCCGGGTGACGTGCATCTCAACATCTCGTCGCCTGGCTGGGCCAAGCATGCGTGGAGCTGCATCTTCGCGCCGTGGAACGCCGGAGCCACCGTGTTCCTGTTCAACCAGACGCGCTTCAGCGCCAAGCCGCTGCTCGACACCATGGTCCGCTGCGGCGTCACCACCTTCTGCGCGCCGCCTACGGTGTGGCGGATGCTGATCCAGGAGGACCTCGCATCCTGGAAGGTGAAGCTGACCGAGGTGATCGGCGCCGGCGAGCCGCTGAATCCCGAAGTGATCGAGCGCGTGCGCCAGGCCTGGGGCCTGACCATCCGCGACGGCTACGGCCAGACCGAAACCACCGCTCAGGTCGGCAACAGCCCGGGCCAGCCGGTAAAGACCGGATCGATGGGGCGGCCGCTTCCGGGCTACACGGTCCGACTTTGCGACGCCGACGGCAAGGAGCAGGACGAGGCCGAGATCTGCCTGCCGCTGGCCGGACGGCCGCTCGGACTGATGCAGGGCTACCAAGACGACGACGGCCGTATCCGGCCGCTCGAGGGCGACGTCTATCGCACCGGCGACGTCGCCGTGCGCGACGCCGACGGCTACCTGACCTATGTCGGCCGAGCCGACGACGTGTTCAAAGCCTCGGACTACCGGATCAGCCCGTTCGAGCTCGAAAGCGTGATGATCGAGCACGATGCCGTGGTCGAGGCCGCGATCGTCCCTTCGCCCGATCCGCTGCGCCTTGCCGTGCCGAAGGCGTTCATCGTCCTGGCCGCCGGCCACAAGCCCGACCGCGATACCGCGCTCGCCCTCTTCCGTCACGCCCGCGCGCATCTCTCGCCGTTCAAGCGGATACGCCGGATCGAGTTCGCCGACCTGCCGAAGACCATTTCCGGCAAGATCCGCCGCGTCGAGCTGCGCCGGAACGAAGCGGCCCAACGCCAAGCCGACAAACGCGGCACGACCGAGTTCTGGGAAGAGGATTTTCCGGAGCTGAAATAGCCTGCTCTACCGGCAGGCGCCGTCCTTCGTGCCGACCTCGATGAACCGGATCAGGCAGTCGCTGTAGCGCTTGGTGAAGACGGCGCTGCCGGCGCCGGCATGCCCGTTCCTCTTGCCGCAGCGAAGAGGCACTACCTCCTCGTCCTGCTCGTAGACGACGAGGTTCCGCACTCCCTTCGACGCCAGCTCTCCGCGCGCGAACGCGGCCTGCTGCTCCGCCTCCGGC
>CAZZLX010000450.1:0-3944 GCA_964655235.1 uncultured Rhizobium sp. | reverse complement strand
GCGTTCCTCGACCTCACCGGCACCGAGCGTCTGCATGGCGGGCCGCCGGCCCGCACGCTGGCGCAACTGGCGCTCAAGATCGAGCGCGAGATCGGCGTCACCGTCTCGGTCGGGCTCGGCGCCAACAAGTTCCTCGCCAAGATCGCCTCCGACCGCGACAAGCCGCGCGGCTTCGCAGTGATCGGCAAGGCGGAGGCGAAGTCCTTTCTCGCCGCGCAGCCGGTGGGATTGATCTACGGCGTCGGCCAGGCGACGCGCGTGCGCCTCGCCCAGGACGGCATCACGATGATAAGCCAGCTCCAGGAGCTGCCCGAGATCGAACTGATGCGCCGTTACGGCAGCATGGGGCGACGGCTATGGCGTCTCTCCAACGGCGAAGACGACCGCACGGTCGAGCCCGAACGCGAGGCGGTCGGGATCTCGGCCGAGACCACCTTCGACCAGGACCTCTCGAGCTACGACGACCTTTCGCGCGAGCTCTGGCATCTCGTTGAGAAGGTATCGCGGCGCCTTAAGCGCGCCGACCTCGCCGGCGGCGGCGTCCAGCTCAAGCTCAAAACGTCGGGCTTCAAGATCGTGACGCGTCATCGCGCGCTGGAGTCGCCGACCCAGCTCGCCGACCGTCTCTACCGCGCGGCACTGCCGATGCTGGAACGCGAGGCCGACGGCACCCGCTATCGCCTCATCGGCATCGGTGCCGACCACCTGAAGCCCTTCGACGGCGACAACGTCGCCGACCTGATCGACCCTTCCATCGCCAAGCGTGCCAAGGCCGAACGCGCCATGGACAAGGTCCGAGCCAAGCTCGGGCGGGACGCCGTGGTCAAGGGACGAGGGTTCGAGAGCGAGGATTAACACAGAGCACTACACGGTCGAAATCCGCCTACCAAGACAGGTCGCAGGAACTTTCCGTCTGCGCCTTCGATTACTGGATAAGCGGAATCTTGGACCGGTCCCAGCGTCTCCTCGGCCCGCCGGCCCATCTGGAGGCAAAGTGACCGACGAGAAGGAACTGCGAACAGAGCCGCATACCCCTAACAGCGACGAGCTGCTGCGTCTCGTCGTCGAGAGCGCCACCGACTTCGCCATCATCGCGATGGACGAGCACGGCAGGATCACGACCTGGAACGTCGGCGCGGAGCGACTTCTCGGGTTCACGGAAGAAGAGATCATCGGCCGCGACGGCGATATCGTCTTCACACCCGAGGATCGGGCCCGCGGCGCTCCTGAGAGAGAGCGATCCGGAGCACGTGCCAACGGTCGCGCGGAGGACGAGCGCTGGCATCTGCGTAAGGATGGATCGCGCTTCTGGGGCTCCGGGCTGCTGATGCCGCTTGCCGACGGCAGCGGCTACCTGAAGATCATGCGCGACCTAACCCAACGGAGAGCCGTTCAGGAACAGCTTCGCGCCAGGGAAGAGCTGTTTCGCCTTTTGGCCACGAACATCCCGCAGCTGGTGTTCCGCACGCGCGCAAGCGGCTCGCGCACCTGGGGCAGCCCGCAATGGATCGCGTTCACGGGTCTCTCCTTCGACGAAAGCATCGACTACGGTTGGCTCGAGGCGGTCCACCCGGAGGATCGTGAAGCAACCACCGCCGAATGGAGGAACGCCCAGAAGACCGGCGAATATCGGATCGAGCATCGGATCCGAAGATCGGCCGACGGCGAGTATCGCTGGCATCAAACGATGGCGAAACCCGTGGCCGGCGGCGACGACGATGGGGATTGGGTCGGGACCTCGACCGACATCCATGACATGCGCGGACTGCAGGAGCGTCAGAAGGTCCTGCTTGCAGAACTCCAGCACCGCACGCGAAACCTCCTGGCGGTCGTGCAATCGATCGCCCGCAAGACGATCGGGAGCAGCGGATCGCTCGAGGAGTTCGCACGGGAGTTCGAGGGAAGGCTGCGCGCCCTGAGCCGCGTCCAGGGCCTCCTCGCCCGCATCGACCAGGGCACCATCGACCTGCGCGAGCTCGTCGAGATCGAGCTTCACGCCCATGGAGAGGAAGCGATGGAGCCGGGCCGCGTGAATATCGAAGGCCCGAGCGCTACGCTCCCCGCGAGTTCGGCACAGACGCTGGCGCTCGCGATCCATGAGCTCGCTACCAACGCGGTCAAGTACGGTGCCCTGAACCAGGCAGCGGGTCGTCTCGACGTCTCCTGGAAGATCGAGAACATCAAGGGCGCGAGTCGTCGCGTTGTGCTCGACTGGCGCGAGAGCGGCGTGGACATGCCGCACCGGAACGGCCGCAAAGGCTATGGCAGCGAACTCATAGAGCGGGCGCTCCCCTACCAGCTCAAGGCCCAGACCGACCTCCAGTTCGGTCCCGACGGCGTGCGCTGCCGCATTGCGACCGAGATCGAACCCGAGGGCTCAGGGCATGACTGACGCCTCGAAGAGCCCACTGAAGGGCCGGCACATCCTCGTGGTAGAGGACGATTACCTCATCGCGGATGACCTGGCGCGATCGCTCGAGGATCTCGGCGTGATGGTCCTGGGACCGGCTGGATCGGTCGCGGATGCGATGGCACTGGTTGCGGCCGGCGGCCCCATCGACGTGGGGATCCTCGACATCAATCTGGGATTGGAGAAGGTCTTCCCAGTGGCCGATGCTCTCCGGCAGCGAGGCGTGCCATTCGTCTTCGCCACGGGCTACGATCGCTGGATCATTCCCGGGATGTACGCCGACGTGCCGCGTTTCGAGAAGCCGGTCGACACCCGCGCACTCGCCCGGTTCCTGGCGACCTGAGGACGTCCCGGCGTTGGTCGTTCGAGGCGCCGGGCCTTTACCGTCGCTTCTGGCTGCGCAGGTCCTCGAACGCGTCGCCGATCCGCCGCAGGGCCTCGTCCAGCAATGGCCGCGGCATGGCGAAGTTGAGCCTCAGCCATCCGGCGCCGCCGGGGCCGAACTGATCCCCGGGGCTGGCGAAGATCCGGGCGCGGCTCTTCACCCGTTCCGCCACGTCCTCGGGCGCGAGACCGGTACCGGAGAAATCGACCCAGGCGAGATAGGTGGAGTCGAGCTTCATCGGCCGCGCACCGGGAACCAGCTCCGTAATGCGCGCGTCGAGCCGGTCGCGATTGGCGGTGAGGTAGGGAAGCAGGGCGTCGAGCCATGCCTCGCCGGTCCGCCACGCCGCCTCGGTCGCGATCATGCCGAAGCTGTTATAGGAGCTCAGCCCGCTCGCCATGATGCGCTGGTCAAGCCGCTGCTTGAGCTTGGGATTCGGCGTGACGCAGGCGCCGACGTGGGCGCCGGCGAGGTTGAACGTCTTGGTGGCGGCGAGGCACGTGATGATGTGGTCGGCAAATTCCGGGGCGGCGGTCAGCGCGGGCACGTGCACGGAACCGCCCAGCATCAGATCGCAATGGATCTCGTCGGACACCAGGATCAGGTCGTGGCTGGCACAGAAGGCGGCAAGCGCCCGCGTTTCCTCGGCGGTCCAGACCGTGCCGCCGGGATTGTGGGGATTGCAGTAGAAGACCACCTTCGAGCGCGGGGTCAGCTTGGCCTTCAGCGCCGCCAGGTCCATGCGGTAGCGGCCACCGGTCTCGATCATCTGCGCATCGAGGATGCGCCGGTCGTTGGCCTGGATGATCTTGCGGAAGGCGTGATAGGCGGGCGGGAAAAGGATCACCTCGTCGCCGGGCTCGGTGATCGCCTGCAGGATCAGCCCGAGGCCCGAGACGATGCCAGGCGTCTGCGAAACCCAGCCGGGGTCCAAGGTCAGCTTGTGCCGGCGCTTCATCCACTCGACCAGGGCCCCTGCCCAGCTGCCGGTATCGGCGTAGTAGCCGTGCGTCGCGCGCCGCACCTCCTCCATGAGCGCTTCGGTGACGCCGGGCGGCGCCGCGAAGTCCATGTCGGCGACCCACATCGGCAGCGCATCCGGCGCCGTTATGCCGGACAGCTTGGCGATCATGTCCCATTTGGTCGAGT
>CAZZLX010000449.1:0-3948 GCA_964655235.1 uncultured Rhizobium sp. | reverse complement strand
ATCATCGCGGCACCGGGGGCTCATCGTCAGGTGCCGGCGGCAGCTTGTGGGAAGGCTCGGCGGCGATCACGATCGGCAGCGACGCCGGCGGCTCGATCCGCATGCCGGCCTCGCTTGCCGGCATCGTCGGTCTCAAGCCGTCCATCGGCCGGATTCCGGGGACGGGTGCGCCGCCGCTGAGCCCGTCGCTGGATTGTCCCGGGCCGCTCGCGCTCTCGGTCGCCGATGCCGCCTTCGGCTTCGCCGCGATCGCTCCCGGCGGCATCGACTGGCCGGAACTCTGGAAGCGGCTCGACGCGCAGCCGCTGCGCGGGCTTCGCATCGGCGTCGCCGATCGCTACTTCTTCGACGATTGCGGTCCCGGCATCGCCGAGGCGATCGAAGCGACGCTGAAGGAGCTGGAGGCGAAAGGCGCGGTCCTGGTGCCGACGCCGATGCCGGAGATCGAGGAAGCGGTGAGGTACATGGCCACCGGCAGCGTCGGCGTGCCTGAGGGCTTCGCCATCGTCTCGACCGAGTTCAAGGAGTGGGTCCCGGAGCTCGATCCCAACGTCTGGGCCCGGCTCAAGAACTACGGCGACGTCTCGGCGGCCGAATATCTGTCGCGCCAGCGCGCGCGGCCGGCGATGTCGGCCCGCGCCCATGCGCGCATCGAGGGCATCGACGTTTTGGCGACGCCGACCACCGCCGTCACCGCGCCGCGCATGGACCAGGTGAAGGACCTCGAGGCGTTCCGGCTGACGACGCTTCGCATCGGCCGCAACGTCTCGTGCTTCAACGTCTGGGACATGGCGGCGCTCTCGATGCCGGTCGCCTTCGATCCCGACCGCCTACCGATCGGGCTGCAACTCGTCGCCGGACGCGGCCGCGAGGAGCATCTGCTCGGCTGCGCGCTCGCGGTCGAGAAGGCGCTGGGCGATGCCCGCCAGCGCCTCGGCCGGCCGCCGGTGTGTCCCGCGTGACGCTTCGATGGGCCTGGCTGGCGCTGGGTCTGGTCGCCGCACCGTCGATGGCGGATTGGCCTGCCGGGATGGGTGACCGTGCGCCCTGGGACGCGGCCTATGACGCCGCGAACGGCACGCGCTTCATTCCGCTGGAGGCCGTGCTGTCGCGGTCCTGGGACGGCCGACGCGCCCTCGGCACGCAGCCGGTGGACCTCACGGACGCGGGTGGTGACAGGTGGACGGGGCCGGTCGACGACAAGGACATCCAGAGCGGCGAGCACATCACGGCTTATGTCCGCGAGCGTGACGAGCGCATCGAGGGTCGCGTCATCCAGCGCTTCGCGTTACGCAAGGAGGGAGACGGCTTCGGCCGCGTCTACGACTCCCGTTTCGGCGGAATCTTCTGCGCGGGCGAGATCAAGTTTCCGGTCGGCACCTGGAAAGAAGGCGAGGTTCGACGCAACGAATTCCTGTGCAAAGGCCCGAGCGGGCGCATGACCAGGCGCGTAAACACGATCACGATTGAGCGGCTCGACTTTCCGTGCCGCGGCGTCGAGCACTGTCTCCAGTTCCGCTGGCTGCACGAGGCCGAAGGCCGAGCGGCCCCCCTCGACCATCGCCGCTATATCCTGGCGCCGGGTCTCGGCCTCGTCGTCCACGACCGTTTGCGCTGACTACTTCTTCTCGATGTTCCAGAGGACGAGGCGCGGTCCCGGCAGCACGCCGGAGATCGTGTTCCGGAACGCAGACGGCGTCCGGAACTGGCCGAGCGGGATGTAGGGGACCGTCTCGTACATCGGCGCCTGGAACTCAGCAACCAAAGCCTTCCGCTCTTCAACGGTGCTCGCGGTCAGGAACTTGCGGCGGATCTGCTCGAGCTTGTCGTCGCAGGGCCAGCCGAAGAAGCCCGCGCCCGTGCAGGGAGTCGGCGTGTAGTTGTTCGAGACCGGATCGCCCGAGACCGGGCCCGCGGCCCAGCTCGTCGCTAGGTGCCAGCCGGCGCGGTTCTGCGACGGCGGATCCTTGATCACGCGGCGCGTGCCGAAGGTCGAGGTGTCGACGCTCTGCAGGTCGACCTTGAAACCGACATCGGTCAGAAGCTGCGCGGTCACCTCGCCCATCGCCGAGAGGATCGGGCTGTCGGTGACCTTGAAGACGACGATGGGCTCTCCCGCATAGCCGCTCTCGGCGAGCAGCGCCTTGGCCTTCGCCTTGCGGTTCGGGTCTTTGGTGTTGGCCCAGTCCTTCACGCCGGCGGTGGATTCGAGCGGCGTGTTGCACATGAACACCGACCAGCAGACCTGGCCGTAGTCCGGGTTGCCGATCGCCGCGGCGAGATAGGCTTCCTGGTCGACGGCGTAGAGCAGCGCCTGCCTGGCCTTCACGTTGTTGAAGGGCGGGATCGCGTGGTTGGGGCGCATCAGCATCTGGTTGCCGGTGCGGCTCAGGACCTTGATGTCGATGCCGCCGGCCTTCTGCATCACCGGCACCAGGTCGGCCGGCGGATTCTCCAGGATGTCGATCTCGCCGCGGATCAGCGCCTGCGTCGCGGTGTTCGGATCGGGCAGGTACATCCACTCGTAGCGATCGACCTTGGGGATCTTGGCGCCTGCCATGCTGCTCGGCGGATCCGAGCGCGGCACGTAGTCCGGGTTCTTCCTGTAGACGACCTTGGCACCGGGCACCCACTCGTCGCGGGCGAAGAGGAAGGGGCCAGAGCCCACGGTCGTCGTCACCTGCGTGTTCGGATCGGTCTTGGCGTCCGCCTCGCGCATCACGAACAGCGGATTGATCGGGTTCGAGACCATCTCCCGGAACGGCCCGATCTTCTCCTTGAAGCGGATGACGAAGGTGCGGTCGTCGACGACGTCGAAGCCGGCGGCGATGCTCATGATCAGGCGGCCGGCGGTGGCGCGCGCACCCCAGCGCTGGATCGAGGCGGAGACGTCCTTGGCCGTGACGAGCGATCCGTCGTGGAACTTGAGTCCGGGGCGCAGCTTGAAGGTCCAGGTGAGCCCGTCGGCGCTGACGGAGTCCTCGCCGATCATTTGCGGCTTCGCCAGCCCCGCCTCGTCGTAGGCGTAGGGCACGTCGTAGATCATGTAGCCATGGCCGACCGTCAGGAACTGCGTCGTCCAGATGGGGTCCAAGATCTTGAGGTCGCCATCGGCGGCGACCTTGACGGTCGTCTGAGCGAGTGCGGAGACGCTGACGGAAGCGGCAAGCGCGGCAGCGAGTGCTAGGCGGCGAAGCGGGATGCGCGTCATGGGGTTCCTCCTTCGTTTGCCCATCTATGGCGCGGCGCCGGACCCCCGTCTCGGCCAATCGACCGGTTTCGAAACGTCCGGCGTGCCTACTGGACGCGGCCTTCGAGCGCGTTCTCGTAGAGCTTTCTCAGGATCGGCGGGTCGACCTTGACCGGATTGCCGCCGGCGGTCGGATCGACCGCGGCCATCTCCGACATCTGCTGGAAGCGCTCAGGCCCCACCTTGAGACCTTTGAGGTCGTGCGGCATGCCGAACTGCTTGCGGAGCTCCAGTGTCCACTCGATCACGCCGTCCACGCCCTGCTTCTTGAGGTCGAGCACGCGCGAGAGGTAGGTCATCTTCTCGGCGATGGCCGAACGGTTGAAGGCCAGCACGTAGGGCATGAACACGGCGTTGGTGAGACCGTGATGCGTGTCGTAGAGCGCGCCGACCGGGTGGCTGAGGGAGTGGATGGCACCCAGGCCCTTCTGGAAGGAGATGGCGCCCATGCTGGCCGCGACCATCATCTGACCGCGTGCGACCAGGTTGGTCGGCTCGGCGACGGCGGTGGCGAGATGCTCCTTCACCAGCCGCATGCCTTCGATCGCGATGCCGTCGGCATAGGGGTGATACGAGGGCGCGCAGAAAGCCTCCAGGCAATGGGCGAGCGCGTCCATGCCGGTCGCCGACGTGATGTGCGCCGGCAGACCTACGGTCAGCGCCGGATCGCAGATCACGATCACCGGCAGCATCTTCGG
>CAZZLX010000448.1:0-3956 GCA_964655235.1 uncultured Rhizobium sp. | reverse complement strand
GATTCGGCCGAGGGGGCGGCGCTGCTGGCCAAATGGGCGAAACCGCACCTGAACGGTCAGAAGCTCTCTGTGCTGAGCGAGATGGGCCCGGTCGGCGGCCGCGCCGGCGCGCGCACGCTCGACCAGGCCAAGGTGGTGATCTCGGCGGTCGGTTCCGCGCCCGAGCTGCAGCTCGTCGGCGTCGAGGCTTACGAAGGCGGCGTCAAGGCGCCGACGCCGGAGGAGGTCTGGGCCGGCATCGACAAGCTGCTCGACCTCATGCTCGCGGTCTTCGACCAAGGCCGCCAGTCGGGTGCCTTCGCCAAGGGCGAGGAGGTCATTCTCTCGGCCGGCAGCTCCACCTCCTTCGACCAGGTGATCCGCCGCTTCGGCCATCTCTCGAAGGACAAGGAGGTGCGCATCGTCACGCGCGGCGGGGCCTTCCTCGCCCTCGACCATGGCTTCTACAGGCGGCGCGCGCTCGACATGGACAAGCGCGGCGCGCTCGATCTTCCCGGCGGAAAGAAGGGATCGGCCAGCGGCTTCAAGCCGGGCCTGGAGCTTTGGGCGGCGGTTCAGTCCCTGCCCGATCCGCAGATGGCGATCATGGGCATGGGCATGCGCGACCTGCCTTACGACATCGAGCTGCCGATCCCGCTCCAGCGCTTCCGCGACGGCAAGCTGCTGGGTGACCTGGGGGCGGACTGGAAGATGACCAAGTCCAACGACCAGCACTGCTATGTCGAGTATCCGAAGGGCGCCGACATCCGGATCGGCGACATCATCTCCTTCGGCATCTCGCACACCTCGACCGCCTTCGACAAATGGGACGTGGTGTGGCGGATCGCCGACGACTTCACGGTCACCGGTGCCGTGAAGACGTTCTTCTAGGGAGCGATCAATGGGGGAGCATGCCTTCGGCCAGCCGCTGACGCGGCTCGAGGACGATGCGCTGCTCCGCGGCGCCGGGCGCTTCGGCGACGATGTGAAACTGCCCAACGAAGCGCGCGCCGTGGTGCTGCGCTCACCGCATGCGCATGCACGAATCCGTTCGATCGACGCGACTGCGGCCCGGAAGATGTCCGGCGTGCTGGCCGTCCTGACGGGCGCGGACGTCGCCGTCGACGGCCCCGGCCCGGTGATCTCGGAGATCAAGCTGCCGAGCTTCCCCAAGACGCGACCGCCGGCCGACCCGGTCAAGCAGCCCGATCAGCCGGTGCTTGCGATCGACACTGTCCGCTTCGTCGGCGAGCCGGTGGCATTCATCGTCGCGGAAGAAGAGAACGCCGCCCGCGATGCCGCCGAGGCGATCGAGGTCGACTACGACATGCTGCCGGCCGTCGTCGACGTGTCGCGGGCGATCTCCGGCGCTCCCGCCATCTGGCCTACGGCGCCTCATAACGTCGCCTTCGAATGGCATGGCGGCGATCCCGAGGCGACGACGGCTGCCTTTGCCAAGGCGGCGCATGTCTCGCGCATCACCGTAGTCAACAACCGGATCTCCGGCGCCTCGGTCGAGACCCGGAACGCGCTCGGCGTCTATGACGGGCGCTATGCGCTGACGACGGGCACGCAGATGCCGCACGGGATCAAGGCGACCCTGGCTCGCATGCTGAAGGTCGCTCCGAGCCAGGTGCGCGTGGTCTCCGAGGACGTCGGCGGCAGTTTCGGCCTTAAGAACTCGCTCTATCCCGAGCAGGCACTGGTGCTGTGGGCGTCGAGGCGGCTCGGCCGACCGGTGCGCTGGGTCTCCGACCGCGCCGAGGCTTTCTCCTCCGACTATGCGGCGCGCGACAACCTGACCACGGTCGAGCTGGCGATGGACGCCGACGGCCGCTTCCTCGGCCTGCGTGTCGATACGCTGGCGACGCTCGGCGCCTACATCTCGCCGAAGGGCCTCACCTCGCCGGTCAACAACACGCCGGCCAATGCCGGCGTGTACCGCACGCCGGCGATCCATGTGCGGGTGCGCGGCGTCTTCACCAACACCGCATCGACCGACGTCTATCGCGGCGCCGGTCGGCCCGAGGCGCTGTACGCGCTGGAACGCGCGGTCGATGCCGCGGCGCGCGAGACCGGCCGCGACGCGATAGCACTACGCAAGCTCAACCTGATCCAGCCCTCGGACCTGCCGCGGGCGACGCCGCTCGGCCTTCTCTACGACTCGGGCCATTTCGAGCAGATCCTCGACCGGGCCCTGGCCGAGGCACGGCACAAGCAGTACCCCGCGCGCCGCGACGACAGCGCCGTCCGCGGCAAGCTGCGCGGCTTCGGCTTCGCCCATCTCTGCGAACGCGTCGCCGGCGGCTGGAGCGAGGGTGCCGAGCTGCGCATCGAGAACGGCAAGGCGACCGTCTATGCCGGCACAATGGCCAACGGCCAAGGCCATCACACCCTCTATGCGCATCTTGTCGCGGTTCGCCTCGGTCTCAAGCCGGAGGAGATCGGCTTCGTCCAGGGCGACACCGACAGGATCGCCGACGGCCACGGCACGGGGGGCTCGGCCTCACTCGTGCTTGGCGGCTCGGCGCTGCATGGCGCCATGGAAGAGGTGATCAGGAAAGCGAAGCCGATGGCGGCCGAGCGGCTGGAAGCCGCCGAGGTCGACATCGAGTTCGACGACGGCGCTTATGTCGTCGCCGGCACCGATCGGCGCCTTGCCTTCGCCGATCTCGCCAAGGACGTGACGGTCAGCGGGTATCACCATTTCCAGCCGACCAACCACACCTATCCGAATGGCTGCCACGTCGCCGAGATCGAGATCGATCCGGACACCGGCGAGATCGAGATCCAGCGCTACCTCGTCGTCCACGACTTCGGCGTGGTGCTCAACCCGCTGCTGCTGAAGGGCCAGATCGACGGCGGCATCGCGCAGGGGCTGGGCCAGGCGCTGCTGGAGGAGATCGTCTACGGCAAGGACGGTCAGCTGCTCACCGGCAGCCTGATGGACTACCAGGTCCCACGCGCCGCCGACTTCCCGCCCATCGACTTCATCTCCTGCCCGACACCCGCACCCAGCAACCCCTGGGGCGTGAAGGGCTGCGGCGAGGCCGGCTGCGCCGCAGCCCCGCCCGCCGTGGTCAATGCCGTGATCGACGCGCTCCAGCCGTACGGGGTCCGGCATATCGACATGCCGCTGACGCCGGAGAAGGTCTGGCGCGCCATGCAGGCCGGACGCTAACCGACGATATTCCGCGGCTTGCCGGCGACAAAGGCCTCGACGTTGTCGATCAGCTGATCGCAGAGCGACTGGATCGCCTCATGGCTGGCCCACGCCGTGTGCGGGGTCAGGATGAAGTTCGGCAGGTCCAGCAGCTTCATCAGCACCGAGTCCTTCGGCGGCGGCTCGGGCGAGGTCACGTCGACGCCGGCGCCGGCGATCAGCTTCTCGCGGAGCGCCGTCGCCAGGTCCTCTTCGTTGATCAGGCCGCCGCGCGCGGTGTTCACGATCACCACGTTCCGCTTCATCCGCTTGAATTCGGGCAGCGCGATCATGTTGCGGGTCTGCGGCGTCAGCGGTGAGTGCAGCGTGATCACGTCCGAGGTCTCGATCACCTCGTCCCACGGCGTGTAGAGCGGCCCCAGCCCCTGCACGCCCTTGTGTGCGGCGAACATCACCTGCATGCCGAAGGCGCGGGCAATGTTGGCGACGCCCTGGCCGATCACGCCCTCGCCGATGATGCCGAGGCGCTGGCCGTGCAGGTCGTTGATCTTGTGATTGAAGAAGCAGAACTGCGCCGCCTTCTGCCACTCGCCGTTGACCACGTCCTGGCGATAGCCTATCAGGCCGCGGCGGAGTGCCAGGATCAGCGTGAAGGCGTGCTCCGGCACCGTGTGCAGCGCGTATCCGCGGATGTTGGAGACGATGATGCCGCGCTCCTTGCAGGCGGCGATGTCGATGTTGTCGGTGCCGGTGGCGGCAACCGCGATCAGCTTCAGCTTCGGCAGCGCCTCGATCGCCGGGCGCTGGAACTTGA
>CAZZLX010000447.1:0-3974 GCA_964655235.1 uncultured Rhizobium sp. | reverse complement strand
CTGTTCGGGACCCAGGCGACGCGCGTGACGGTGGCGCCCACGTCCTCGGCGGTGAAGTCCGAGCCGTCGTGGAACTTCACGCCCGGGCGGAGCTTGATCACCCAGGTATTGTCGTCCTTGGCCGTCCACGAGGTGGCGAGTCCCGGGACCAGGCGCTGGTTGTGATCCTGCTCGACCAGGTTGTTGAAGACGTGCTGGGCGATGTTGTTGTTTGGCGTCAGCGCGTGGAAATGGGGGTCGAGCGACGTAACCGACGCGCCCAGCGCGACCGTGAGGTCCTGGGCCGAGACGGGCCCTGCGGCCAGGCCTAGCGCCGCGCCGAGCGCGACACCTACCGTTCGTTTAGCAATCGTCATGGCATGATCTCCCTGTTCCATGGCACCCTTCCGGGCATCTGCCCTATCGGCTATTAGCCTCTGCCCTACCGGTCAACCGGAAAGACGACCCGCACCAGCCCGATGACTGATCCTCGCGACTCGCTCCTGCTAAAGCCCCTTCCCTCCGACGAACTCCCGGAGGAGCGGACGACCGGGGTCGTCCCCTCCCAGCTCCTCCGCCACATGATCGAGGCGAAGGAGATCACGGCGCTCGAAGAGATCGATGCCGGGCAGGTACAGCCGGCGAGCATCGACCTGCGCCTCGGCCACGAAGCCTATCGCGTCGTCGCCAGCCTCCTTCCGGGACCCGGCGCCACGGTCGCCGAACGGCTTGAGCGGGTCACCATGCACACGCTCGACCTGACCAAGGGCGCGGTGCTGGAGAAGGACTGCGTCTACATCATCCCGCTCCTTGAAGGCGTCGCCTTCAAGAAGCGCATCTCGGCGCTCGCCAATCCGAAGAGCTCGACCGGACGCCTAGACGTCTTCGCCCGAGTCATCACCGACCGCGGCACCGAGTTCGACCGCATCCCCGAGCGCTATCACGGGCCGCTCTACGTCGAGGTCTGTCCCCGCGCGTTCAGCGTCAAGGTCCGCAAGGGAAGCCGGCTCGTTCAGATGCGGGTCAAGCGCGGCTCACCCTCCTTGAGCGACAAGGCGTTGCGCGAGCTTCAGCGCGAGGTCGGCATCATCGGCGTCGGCGTCGGCGATGCCGACCTTTCCGACCAGCAGATCGAGATGTTCGAAGGCCAGATCATGGCCAAGCCAGAGAACATCCGCAGCGGCATCGCCTTCACGGTCGACGTCCGTGGCGAAGGCCCGGGATCGGTGGTGGGATATCGGGCGCGCCGCAACACCGGCGTCATCGATATGGACCGGGTCAAGGGTTACGCCGCCGAGGACTTCTGGGAAGAGATCTACGCCCCCCAGGACGGCCGCGGCATCGTCCTCGATCCGCACGATTTCTACATCCTGGCCTCGAAGGAAGCGGTACGCATCCCGTCCGGATATGCAGCCGAGATGCTGGCCTACGACACGCTGGTCGGCGAGTTCCGGGTTCACTATGCGGGCTTCTTCGATCCGGGCTTCGGCGATCCCGAGCTCGGCGCCGCCGGCACGCGGGCGGTGCTCGAAGTCCGCGTCCACGAGGTCCCCTTCCTGATCGAGGACGGTCAGGTTGTCGGCCGCCTTGTCTACGAACCGCTGATCGCCAAGCCGGACAAGCTCTATGGCCAAGGCATCGGATCGTCCTACCAGCGCCAGGGCCTCGTACTAGGCAAGCACTTCCGCCGCCGCGCTTGAGTCCTCTAGGATAGGCGCGATCGGTTCCTATCCGCAGGCGAGGGCGTATCCGTGGACGATGAGGCGTATCCGGTCGAGCTGACCGCACCGTCGATAGCCCCCTACAAGCGCGGCAACACCGGCATCGACTACGTCACGACCTTCGACTCCGGCAAGGCCGGGCCCCATGTGATGGTCAATGCGCTCACCCATGGGAACGAGATCTGCGGGGCGATCGCCGTCGACTTCCTGTTCCGCGAAGGCGTTCGCCCGACGCGCGGCAAGCTGACCCTCGCCTTCGCGAACGTCGCCGCCTATCAAGCCTTCGATCCGAGGAAGCCGACCGCGTCCCGTTTCGTCGACGAGGACTTCAACCGGGTCTGGGCGGAGGCGGTTCTCGACGGACCGCGCCGGTCGGCCGAACTGGTACGCGCACGCCAGATGCGGCCGTTGATCGATACCGTCGATTACCTGCTCGATATCCATTCGATGCAACACAAGACGCCGCCGCTCGGCCTTTCAGGCCCGCTCAAGAAGGGTCAGACCTTCGCCCTCGGCATCGGCGTGCCGGAGATCGTCGTCGCCGACCAGGGTCATGCCGCCGGCAAGCGGATGCGCGACTACAGCTTCTTCGGTGTCGACTCCGATCCGCGCAACGCCTACCTGGTCGAATGCGGCCAGCACTGGGAAAAGGCGTCAGCCGACGTCGCCATCGACTGCTCGCTCCGCTTCCTCAAGCACACCGAGGCGGTCGCGCCGTCCTTCCTCGACCGCTACCTGCCGCAGGAGCAGCCGAAGAAGCAGCGCGTGATCGAGGTGACCGAGGCGGTGACGGTGATGAGCGACGACTTCAAGTTCGCCGGCCCCTATCGCGGCATGGAGGAGTTCGCCGCGAAAGGCACTGAGATCGGCCGCGACGGCGGCAAGCCGGTGCTGACTCCCTATGACGGCTGCGTGCTGATCATGCCGTCGCGCCGGCTGCGGAAAGGGCTGACTGCCGTCCGCCTCGGCCGATACATCGCCTAAGAGGTGTCATCGCCGCCTCCCTTCCAGCTGTCGCAGGTCCGGGCCTATGCGCTGTCGCTGGGCATCGGCGTGGTCGGCGGTGCCATCTTCGCTTATTTCCGGCTGCCGCTCGCCTGGATGATCGGCGCCATGTGCGCGAATACGATCGCCTCGATGGCGGGGTGGGACGTCAAGGTCCCGCGCCAACTGAGGGCGCTGATGATCGTCGTCCTCGGCGTACTGCTGGGCTCCAGCTTCACGCCCGACCTGCCCGGCCGGGTCGCCACATGGTGGCCGACGCTGCTGGCGCTCTTCGCCTATGTCGGAATTGGCACCGCCATACTGTTCGTCTATTTCCGACGGCTCTGCGGCTACGACGCTACGACCGCCTACTTCGCGTCGGCGCCGGGTGGCCTCAACGAGATGGTGACCGTCGGCGGTGCAATGGGGGGCGACGAACGCCTGATCGCGCTGACCCATGCCTGCCGCGTGCTGCTGGTCGTGCTCTCGATTCCCTTCTACTTCCGCTTCTTCGGCGGCTATACGCCGCCGGTCTCGATGCTGCCCGCGATCGGCGGCGGCGAGGTCTCGCTCGACGATGCCGGCATTCTGGTGGTCTGCGGCGTCGTCGGCGTGATCGTGGCGCGGCTCCTTCGCCTCCCGGCCTATGCGATGCTCGGACCGATGATCCTGAGCGCCGTCGCGCATATGTCCGGTCTGTCGGAGGCCAAGCCGCCGGCCATGCTGGTCGCGATCGCGCAGGTGGTGCTCGGCTGTGCGGTCGGCGCCCGTTTCGCCGGTACTTCAGTGCGGCTGGTACGGGACGCGATGCTGATGTCGGTCGGCGCCACGATCGCGCTGATGGCGGTGACAGTCGCCTTCAGTCTCGGCCTCGGCAGGATCGGCGGGCTCGGCGCCGACAACGTGTTGCTCGCCTTCTCCCCGGGCGGGCTCGCAGAGATGAGCCTTGTGGCGATCGCGCTCCATTCGGACGCGGCTTTCGTCGCCACGCACCACATCGTGCGCATCCTGATCGTCATCACCTGCGCGCCGCTGGTCTTCAGGTTGACGCGAGCAAGGCGCCCGCCCTCTTGATCCGGCGGCTACGGATTCGTCACCGTCCGTCTGGCGGTATGGCGGTCCTGATGACGCTGTCTCTTCCCGCCTGTGCGCCGCCGACTGCTGCAAACGGCGTTGATCTTCCTGCGGCGCCGTGCCGCACTGGTCGGGCGATTTTGCTCACCTCCCACGTAATCGACCCCCGCCCCCGCCGCCTCCATCCTCCTGGCCATGCACCGGACGGCGCGCCAA
>CAZZLX010000446.1:0-3976 GCA_964655235.1 uncultured Rhizobium sp. | reverse complement strand
CTTCGGCTCCAGCCCTTCCAGTGCCGCACGCGCGACTTCGGCGCAGTCGCGGTCGACCAGGAAGGCTTTGGCGCCGGAATGGCGGAGGATGAAGTTGACGGTGGTGGCATCGAGACGCGCGTTTATCGCGTTCAGCACTGCGCCCGCCATCGGTACGCCGTAATGCGCCTCCAGCAGCGCGGGGATGTTCGGTGCCAGCACCGAGACGGTGTCACCCGTGCCGATCCCTCGTGCCTTCAGCGCGCTCGCGAGGCGTCGGCACCGGCGTCCGAGCTCGCCATAGCTCGTCCGGTGCGGCCCGTGGATCACCGCGACCTTGTCCGGCCAGACCCGGGCGGCCCGGTCGAGAAAAGATAGCGGCGTCAGCGCCACGTGGTTCGCGGCGTTGGGGTCCAGGCCTTGATCGTAGATCGAGGTCATCCCCACATGCTCGGGGTGGCCCGGGCGGCGGTCAAGCGATGGTGCGAGACGGCGGCACGTCCAGGCGCTAGGCTCCGATCATGCGCTTCGACATCTTCTCCGACGTGGTCTGCCCGTGGTGCTACATCGGCAAGCGTCGCTTCGGCCGCGCCCTCGACACGCGCCCCGACATCCAGCCGAACATCGCCTGGCGGGCGTTCCAGCTCAATCCCGACATGCCGCGGGACGGCATGGACCGCGCCGAGTACATGGCGATGAAATTCGGCAGCGGGCGCAAGGCCGATGAGATCTACCGCCGCGTGACCGACGCCGGCGTGGCGGAAGGCATCGACTTCCGCTTCGACAAGATCAAGCGGACGCCGAATACAACCGACGCACACCGCCTGCTCCTCTACGCCCAGGGCGCCAAGCGCCAGGAGGCGATGCTCAACCGGCTGTTCGAGGGATACTTCACCGAGGGTGCCGACATCGGCGACACCGAGACGCTGACCGGGCTCGCCGGCGAGGCGGGATTCGAGACCGCCGCAGTCCGCCAGTTTCTGACCGGCGATCAGGGACGCGAACAGGTCATGGAGGACCTGTCGCTCGCCTACAAGATGGGCATCACCGGCGTCCCCTGCTTCATCCTCGAAGGACGCTATGCGCTCCCGGGCGCACATGAGCCGGAGGCGTTCCAGCCGATGTTCGATCTCGCCAAGCAGGAAACCGGACAGCCGGCGGATTAAGCGCCGACCTTGGCGAGCACATCAGCTTTGAGGAATCGCTCGACGAACAGCATGAAGCCGACCGACGGGATCAGCAGGATCAGCGCGGTGATCGCCGCGATCTGGTAGTTGCCGGCGACCGAGGCGGTGAACATGAGCAGCGGCAAGGTCGTCACGTCCGGCACGCCGACGAAGAAGGTTCCGGTGAACTCGTCGAGGGATTCCAGGAACACGAAGATTGCCGAGGCGACGATGCCGGGCGCAGCCAGCGGCAGGGTCACGGTGAAGAAGGTGCGGAGCGCGCCGGCCCCGATGTTGCGGGCGGCCAGCTCGAGATCCCGGTCGACGGCGGCAAAGGCGGCCGCCGCGATCCAGACGGCAAAGACGAGGCCGTGCACGGCGTGCACCAGCACCACGCCCATGATCGTGCCGTTGAGGCCGAAGGAATAGAAGATCCGGGCGACGTTGATGTAGACGGCGACCGACGGGAACGCCTGCGGCAGCAGGAAGGCCAGCATGATCAGGCCGCGGAACGGCAGGCTGAGCCTCGCCAGCGCGTAGCCGGCCGGGATCGCCAGCGCCAGAGACACGGCGACCGTCAGGAGCGCGATCACCACCGAGGTGCCGAGCGACTTGAGCGCGTCCGAGCTGGGCTTGAAGACCTGGTACCAGAACTTGAGGCCGTAGACGACCGGCAGTTTGAACGGGAAATACCACTGCTCGGCCGCGGCCCACAGCGCCAGGTTGGCGAGCGGCCCGAAGATCGCGAAGGCGATCAATCCGAGGATGATCCCGCGCGGGATCCAACCAATCGCGCTCACGGCCTGCCGCCTTCGCGCATGCCGCGGCGGAGATAGATCCAGGCGACCGCCCCTGTCATCAGGTAGGAGAGCACGCCCAGCGCGTTGGCCGTGCCGTAGTCGCCGTAGGCGTTGATGCGGAACGCCATGTCGACGGTCATCATCGTCGGCGACTCGCCGGAGATCATGATCGGCACGCTCAGAACCGACATCATGGTGACGAAGGAGAGGATCAGCGCCACCACCAGGGTCGGCAGCACCTGCGGCGTCACGATCTCGACCAGGATGCGAAGCCGGCCGGCGCCGAGATTGCGCGCCGCCTCGATCGTCGAACGGTCGAGCGAGGCCATGGCGCCGGCGACCAGCAGCGCCACGAACGGCGTCTGCTTCCAGACGAAGGTGATCACGACGCCGCGCCAGTCGAGCAGGCTGGTGGTCTGGATCGGCTCCAGGATGCCGGCCGCGACCAGCGTGTTGTTCATGAGCCCGTTCTTGGCGACGAAGGTACGCATGCACTGTGCGGCGACGATGAAGGGGATGAACAGCGGCCACCGGTAGAGCCATTTCAGGATGGCCACCGCGCGTGGGTTCTCGCCGAGCGTGAGGTAGCCGCCGATCGCGAGCGCCAGCGCGCCGCAGATCAAGGTCGAGGCACCGACGATTACCAGCGTAAAGGCGATGTCGACCGAGTAGAGCTCGAACGCACGATAAAAGTTGCCGAGCGTGGCCGTCCCCTCTTTCGACGTGAAGGCGGAGGCGACCGAGAAGCCCAACGGATAGACGAACAGCGCACCGACCGCGATCAGGGCCGGAGCGACGAGCAGGAATCCGAGAAGACGGGGATTCGTCATATCGAGACGGCCCCCGCCCTCACCGGGCAGGGGCCGAGGAAACGCCGGCAAATGTTCAGTTCACAACCTTCTTCTCGTAAGCCTCGAGGATGTCGTCGAAATAGGCCTTGATCGGGAACGATTTGCCCTTCTGGGCGAGCTCCTGCGGCGTCACGTCGATGAAGAGCTTGTTCCAGGTCGCCTCGTCGAGCTGGCTCTTCACGTGCTGCGCGTCGATGCCCGGATACCAGTTGAACTTCTTGACGATGCCGTCGGCCTGTACCGCCGGGCTGGTGGCGAGCTCGACGAACTTCTTCGCCGCCTCCATGTTGGCGGCCTTGGCCGGGATAACGTAGTACATCGGCTGGCCGGGCATGCCGGGGCCGATCAGCGACAGCTTCATCGTCGGCGGCAGCTTCCCTTCCGCCATCCAGGTGTAGAACATGTCCACCCAGACCGGGCCCATCGCGATCTCGCCGCGGTTCAGCATGTCGAGCGTGCCGGCGTTGCCCGGGGTGATCGTCGCGGTCTTGTTGAACTCCTTGAGCTTGGCGAGCGCTGCATCCCACTGGTTCTTGACCGCCGCGTCATAGGGCCCGTTGGCGATCTGGTCCGGGTTGGCGGCATTTGCGTAGACCCAGCCGACGACGAAACTGACGCCCGACATGCCGCCCTTGATGCCGTTGTAGCCGAACTGCTTCGGATTGGCCTTCGACCAGGCCTCGATCTCGGCGTAGGTCTTCGGCGGGTTCTTCACCAGCGCCGGGTTGTAGGCGATCGCCGTCTGGCTGTTGAACATCGGGATCACGTAGCCCTCGACCTTGGCGCCGAGCGCCAGCTTCGAGTTCTCGGACGTCACCATCTTCCCGGAGGCGACGTCCTTGGTGTAGGGCGCGAGCAGGCCAGCCTGCACCAGGTCACCGGCCATCTTCTGGTGGATCACGGCTACGTCCACGTCCCAGGTCGCGCGATCCTTCTGCGCCATGATCTTCTCGGCGATCTTCTGCGAGCCGGCATCGCCCGGGCCGGTGCCGACCGAGCTGATCGACACGTTCGGCATCTGCTTCTCGAAGATCGGCCCGAGATAGTCCTTCACGTAGTCGACCATGTTCTGGTCGCCCGCGGTGAGCACGTTGAGCGTCACCTTCTGGGCACTCGCGCCCGAAGGCACGAGAGCCAGACCGAAGGCTGCGGCCATCGCAAGCTTGAAGACGGGTTTCAT
>CAZZLX010000445.1:0-3979 GCA_964655235.1 uncultured Rhizobium sp. | reverse complement strand
GTGAACAGGCCCTTGCCGCCGATCTCGGAGAGCAGGCGGTTCTGGACTGAATCCCCGGTGGTGGTGATCGTCACGATTTCGACCGCATCGGGGGCCGAGAGCTGGGCATGGACGCGGCCGAGACGATCCTTGGTCTCGTGCGCCTGAACGAGGGCGAGCTTGCTGCCGCGGGTGCCGAGGCGGAGGAGGGATGCCATGATGTCCTTAGACCTACCCCTCGCACGTGACGGCGCCAAGCGCGCGCTTCGACACAGGGAAACGCCGAGGGGTGAAAAATGTATCAAACACCCCTACATTTAGGTCGTTCCGCCTGGAGTGATGCCGATGTCCCGCCTGCCCACCCTGTTCGTCTCGCATGGTTCGCCGATGACCCTGATCGATCCGGGCCGGCCAGGGGCCGCCATTGCCGGCTTGGGCAGACGCCTCGAGAAGCCGAAGGCGATCCTGGTCGCCTCGGCCCATTGGCTCACCAACATCCCGGCGGTCAGCAACGCCGAGAGGCCGGAGACGATCCACGATTTCTACGGCTTCCCTGACGAGCTCTATCGCCTGAGCTACCCGGCGCCCGGCGCGCCCGACCTGGCAACCCGGGCAGTTGGCTTGCTGAACGCGGCCGGCATCCGCTCGGGCATGGCAGAATACGGTCTCGACCATGGCGCATGGTCGCCCTTGAAGCTGATGTTCCCGGATGCCGACATCCCGACCGCGCAGCTCTCGATCCAGCCGGAGCTCGATCCGGCGCATCACTTCCGTGTCGGCCAAGCCCTCGCCCCGCTTCGCGAAGAAGGAGTCCTGGTCGTCGGTTCCGGCCAGTTCACCCACAACCTGCGCGACATCGACCGACGCGCCGGCGAGGGGCAGATCGCCGGCTGGGCCAAGGAATTCGTCGACTGGACCAAGGCCCGGATCGCCGAGCGCGACTTCGCGGCCCTGCTCGACTATCGCCGGCAGGCGCCGAACGCCCAGCGCGCGCATCCGACCGACGAGCACTTCCTTCCGCTCTTCGTGGCGTTGGGCGCCGGCGCCGAGACCGAGACGATCGAGCACCTACCCTTCGGCGTCACCGGCGGCACGCTCGCCTGGGACAGCTACCTGCTGCACTAAGTTTCGCCATCTGCCGTCTCGGATAGGCCACAGCACGCTTCGCGGATAGAGAGAGCGTCCCGCCTCTTCTCTTCCGAGACCTCCATGCAGCACGACCTGATGATCGTCGATGGCCATGTCATCGACACCGCCCAGGGCATCGACGGGCCCGCCGACGTCGCCTTCGCGGGCGGCAAGGTCAGCGCGATCGGCCCCGGCCTGGACCGCAAGTCGGCGAAGGAAGTCCGCTCCGCCCGCGGCAAGCTGGTGCTGCCCGGCATCATCGACCTGCACACGCATGTCTACTGGGGCGGAACCGCCTGCGGCATCGACGCCGACAAGCTCGGCCGCGACAGCGGGACGACCACCAGCATCGATGCCGGCACCGCCGGCGCCGGCAACTTCCTGGGCTTCCGCAAGCACGTGATCGAGAAGTCCGAGGTGCGCATCCTCGCTTACCTCAACATCTCGTTCGCCGGCATCTTCGGCCTCGGCAAGACGGTCGCCTTCGGCGAAGCACAGATTCCCGAGCTGATGGACATCGAGGAATGCGTTCGCGTCGCCAAGGAGAACGCGGACCTGATCGTCGGGGTGAAGGTGCGCATCGGCTACAACACCTCGGGCTCGCTCGGCATCGGCGCTTTGGACATCGCGCGCGAAGCGGCGCAGCTGACGGGCCTGCCGATGATGGCGCATGTCGGCCCGCCGCCGCCGCGCTTCGTCGATATCCTGGAGCGCTTGCGCCCCGGTGACGTGCTGACCCATTGCTGCCGCCCCAGGCTCAGCCATGCGCTGGACACCACCGGTCAGGTGCTGCCGATCGCCGCCGAGGCGCGGAAGATGGGCGTGATCTTCGACGTCGGCCACGGTGCCGGCGCCTTCAGCTTCGAGACCGCGTCGGCGATGCTGAAGGCGGGCTTCCCGCCCGACGTGATTTCCTCCGACGTGCATATCCGCTCGATCGACGGCCCGGCGATCTCGACCCTGCACACGATGTCGAAGATGCTCTGCCTCGGGATGCCGCTGAAGGACGTGGTGCGCGCCGCGACCGAGGCGCCGGCCAAGGCGGTGCGCCGGCCGGATCTCGGCAACCTCAAGGTCGGGGCGCCGGGCGACGCGGTGCTGATCGAGCTCCAGGACGGAAACTTCGACTACCTCGACACGGTCGGCATGACCCTCGCAGGCAAGAAGCGCCTCGCGCTCCGCGGCACCGTGCTCGGCGGCAAGTGGTGGCACGACGGCGAGACGTCTTAAGCGATCGGCTTCATCAGGTCGGCGGCGTAGGGCTTGAAGCCGAAGCGGGCATAGGCGTGCTCGGCGATCGTGTTGCCGTGGAGGACGCCGAGCATCATGTGGCCGAAGCCCTTCGCCTTGGTCAGGCGCTCGGCTTCGAGCAGCAAGGCGCGGCCGATGCCCTTGCCGCGATGCGCTTCGCGCACGAACAGCTCGGAGACGTAGCCGTAGTCCTTCACGTCGTCGCGAACGCAGGCGCCGTGCTTCTCCCACGTGAGGAAAAGATGGCCGACGACCGATCCCTCGATCTCGGCGACCAGCTTCACGCCGCCGGAGTCTGCGACCTTCTTCTCGGCATAGATGAGGGAATCGACGCCGCCGGCGCGATCCATGCGCCGGTTGCCGACGAACTGCTCCTCGTAGACGTTTAGTCCCTGGAACAGCTCGACCAGCACCTCGCGGTCGGTATCGCGCGCGGGACGGATGACGACGCTTGTGCTCTCGACGAGAGGGCTCATCCCTTGAGCTTGGATACGAGCATCGGCAGCGACTTGATGTCGAAGCCCTTGGACGCAGCCTCGGCCACCAGCGCGCTCGCGTCCGCCTTGCCGTTCACCACCTGGGCCGCGGCCCACAGCAGATAGGTACGCGTGCCCGAGCGGCAATGGGCGAGGATCGGCTTCGGGTTCTCGGCGACCAGCTTGTCGAAGGCGACGAGGTCGGCCGCAGTGATCGTCGACGAGGTCACCGGCAGGTAGGCGTAGATGAGCCCGTTCCGCTCCGCCTCTGCCTTGGCCTCGGCCGCCGTCACCGGCACGCCCTCGGCATCCGGGCGGTTGTTGATGATGGTCTTGAAGCCCTGCCTGGCGATCCCCGCGACGTCGGACTTCTCGATCTGCGCCGCTACGGAAAGCCCGGGGGCGATCTCGGTGGTCTGGGTCATCTGATGTCCTTGCCTGAACTCGTGTGAAGCTCTTAGGTCGGCAGCACGACGAGCGCAAGCGGCGAGGCCGTGCTATAGCCACGCCCATGTTGGCCCTCGGCATCGAGACCAGTTGCGACGAGACCGCCGCGGCGGTCGTCGACGGCGACCGGCGCATTCTTTCGTCCGTCGTCGCCTCGCAGCTCGAGCATCACCGGCCCTTCGGCGGCGTCGTGCCGGAGGTCGCGGCGCGCGCGCATCTCGACCTGCTGCAGGGCCTGGTGCGCCAGGCGCTGGAAGAGGCGAAGCTGGGCTTCGGCGATCTCGACCTGATCGCGGCCACGACCGGTCCCGGCCTGATCGGCGGCGTCATCGTCGGCTCGACCCTGGGCAAGGCGCTGGCACTCGCCCGCGGCCTTCCCTTCCTTGCAATCAATCACCTCGAAGGCCACGCGCTGAGCCCGCGCCTCTCCGACGACGTCCCCTTCCCCTATCTGCTGCTGCTGGTCTCCGGCGGTCATTGCCAGTTGCTGGCGGTCGAGGGCGTCGGGCGCTACCGGCGCTACGGCACCACCGTCGACGACGCCGCCGGCGAGGCCTTCGACAAGGCGGCGAAGAAGCTGGGCCTGGGGTTCCCCGGCGGCCCCGCGATCGAGCGCGCCGCCAAGGCCGGCGATCCCGCGCGCCACAAGCTGCCGCGGCCGATGATCGGCCGACCGGGCTCCGACTTCTCCTTCTCCG
>CAZZLX010000444.1:0-3990 GCA_964655235.1 uncultured Rhizobium sp. | reverse complement strand
ACCACCTCGTGCGCCGACGAGAGCCATTGCTCGGTGAGCCGGCGATCGAGCGCGCAGGACGCATCCGCGCTCGCCTCGGGCACGCCCGCCTTCTTCTGCAGCGCGATCGGCAGGAACGGATTCGGGGTCTCCGGCGACGTGCGGATGATCCTGGTGAACTCGTACCCGTCCATCGGGTTCATCGGCCCGTCGATCAGGACCACATCGACGTGGCGCTCGCGCATGTGGTTGAGCGCGGTCGAGCCGTCGGTCGCCTCGTAGACGGTGCGGAAGCCGTAGCTCCGCGCCAATCCCACGAGCAGGCTCCGCATGTATTTGCTCGGATCGGCGATCAGCAGGCTGATTCGCTCAAAATTGTAGGTAGCGGTCACCGTTGTCCGATCCGAGGGCTCGCGGAGACGCAGATTTCCAAGACGGTCAAAACCGTCATCAACGCCCGTATCTAACGTTGAAATCCAAGCTGTTGTCGAGAGGATTGAGGGGTTTAAGGAAGATTTTGTAATACTAAGGTTAAAGAGAATGTAGCTTGATAAGCAATGGCGACCGCCCACCACATCCTGCTTGCCGCGATCGAGGCAGTCCTCGGACCAGGCAGCGATGTCGGGCGTTATCTGGCGCGCGCGATGGAATCGGACGACGCGCTCGACCTGCTGCTCGCCGAGGCCGCGTTCCAGGATCTCGATCCCGGCCAGAAGAAGGCGATCCAACTCAGGGTTGACCAGGACGCCGACAGGGAAATCCAGCGCCGGCGGGAAAACCGCAGCTGAGCGCCGCTCAGGCGGCGGAAGCCTGGGTCTCGGTCAGGAGCGCGTAGATCGCATCCGCGCTGTCGCAGCCGCGGAGCTTGGCGCACATCGACCTGTCACGCAGCAGGCGGGAGACGCGGGCGAGCGCCTTCAGGTGATCGGCGCCGGCAGCCTCGGGCGCGAGCAACAGGAAGATCAGGTCCACCGGCTGCTCGTCGACGGAGTCGAACGGAATCGGCTTGTCGATGCGGGCGAAGAGGCCGACCAGCCGGTCGAGCTTGGCGAAGCGGCTGTGCGGGATCGCGATGCCCATGCCGACGCCGGTGGTGCCGAGGCGTTCGCGCTCGATCAGCGCGTCGAGGATCTCGCGTTCGTCGAGCCCGGAGAGATCGGCGGCCTTCCGCGACAGCTCCTGCAGCGCCTGCTTCTTGCTGGTTGCCTTCAGGCTCGGCACGACGCCGGCCGGGGTGACGAGATCGGCGATCTCCATGACGCGCTGTCCCAAACCCATTAAGTCCTTAAGGCGTCCCGCGAATAACACCTGAGCCACCCCGGCCGCTCCCGGTCAGGCCGGTCGGCTGTCGGCTAAATAGATGTTATCGAAGGACTTTTCCCGTCCGCCGAGGCGCTCTTAGCAACCGTTCGCCGCCTCCCCTCCGGATCTACGTGGACAGGGTCCCGGCGGCGGCGGCGGACCATAGTGAGGGGGTCCCCCCAAGTCAAGCACGCCCGATCCGCCGGTTCAGGCGTGCGATTGCGACGACCAGTCGGTCCTGAACTCGCCGTAGAGGGTGAGGCCGCCGCAGGCATAGAGGGTCTGGCCGGTGATGTAGGACGCATCATCGGAGGCGAGGAAGGCGAAGACCGCCGCGATCTCCTCCGGGGTGCCGGCACGGCCCATCGGGATGTGCGCCTCGACCGCGCGGCGCTTGTCCGGATCGCCAGTCCAGCCGGCGTTCATCGGCGTGTCGATCGCGCCCGGCCCGACCGCATTCACGCGGATGCCGCGGTCGGCGTATTCGAGCGCCAGGGTGCGCGTGAAGTTGCCCATCGCCCCCTTGGCGAGCGAGTAGGCGAGGTAGCCCGGCTTCGGCACGATCTGATGCACGCTCGAGTTCGACAGCACGACGCCCGGACGCCGGACGCTGAGGAAGTGGCGGATCGCCGCCTGGGCGCAATGCCACGATCCCATCAGATTCACGTCGAGGATGCGGCGGAGCTCGGCCTCGTCGAGATCGACGCTCGGCGAATAGGCCTGGATGCCGGCGTTGTTGACCAGGACGTCGAGGCCGCCCATCGCCTCGATCGCCTTCAGCATCATCCGGTCGACCTGGTCCTTGTCGGCGACGTCGGCCTCGATGAGCAGGTGCTTGCGCTCGAACCCCGCCTGGTGCGAGGCCGCCTGCACCTCGGCCAGCGCCGATCCGGCCTCGTCGCCGCCGAAATAGTTGAGCGCGACCGTGGCGCCTTCCTCGGCGAAGCGCTTCGCGATGGCGCGGCCGATGCCGGTCGCAGCACCGGTCACGAGCGCATGCCGGCCGTTCAGCCGGAAGCGGCGATCGGAAGTATCCATGTCAGAGTTGAATGGCCTTCTCGCGCCGGCGTTGCACCGAGGAGGGAATTTTCATCGCCTCCCGGTACTTGGCGACCGTGCGCCTGGCGATGTCGACGCCGTCGGAGCGCAGCATCTCGACCAGCTTGTCGTCGGAGAGCACGTCCTCGACCTTCTCGGCGTCGATCAGGCTCTTGATGCGCGAGCGCACGGCCTCGGCCGAGTGCGCCTCGCCGCCGCTGGAGGACTGGATCGCCGCGGTGAAGAAGTACTTGAGCTCGTAGAGGCCGCGCGGCGTCGCCATGTGCTTGTTGGTGGTGACGCGGCTGACCGTCGACTCGTGCATCGAGATCGCATCCGCGATGTCGCGGAGGATCAGCGGCTTCAGGTACTGGATGCCGTGGCGGAAGAAAGCGTCCTGCTGGCGGACGATCTCGGAGGCGACCTTGAGGATCGTGGTCGCGCGCTGGTGCAGCGACTTTACCAGCCAGTTCGCCGCCTGGTAGCGCTCGGAGAGATAGTCCTTCTCTTCCTTCTTCTTCGCGTCCTTGCTGATGCGCGCGTAGTAGCGCGTGTTGACCAGCACCCTGGGCAGCGTCTCGGAGTTGAGTTCGATCAGCCAGTCGCCGCCCGGCTGCGGGCGCATGACGATGTCGGGGACCACCGGCTGGATCATCGAGGAATCGAAGGCCGAGCCCGGCTTCGGGTTCAGCGTCTTGATCTCGGCGATCATTTCCTTGAGGTCCTCGGCATCGACGCCGCAGACCTTCATGAGCTGGCCGAGGTCGCGCTTGGCCAGCAGGTCGAGCCGGTCGAGCATCGCCTGCATCGCCGGATCGAGGCGGCCGCGTTCGGCGAGCTGGAAGGCGAGGCACTCGCCGAGCGAGCGGGCGAAGACGCCGGCCGGATCGAAGCGCTGCATCCGCTTCAGCGTCGCGTTCACGCGCTCGACCGGGCAGCCCAGCTGCTGCGCGAGCTCGGCCAGATCGCCGGTCAGGTATCCGGACTCGTCCAGCATGTCGATCAGGTGCGTGCCGATCATGCGGTCGACCGGATCCTCGATGTCCACCGAAAGCTGGTCGAACAGGTGCTCGCGCAGCGTCGGCAGCTTCGCCGCCGTCGTCTCCTCGATGCTGCGGTTGTCCTCGTCGAAGTCGCCGCCGCCGCTGTTGGTGCGCCACGACGAGTAGTCCTCGGCCGACTCGTAGAGGTTTCCGTCGTCGGCATCGACCGGCGAGTCGGCCGCTTCCGGCAGGCTCGATCCCAGCGCGATCTCGCTGGAGACGTCGGAGGATCCCTGAGGCTCGCCCGAGTCGGCGAGGGTGTCGATGGTGCGTTCGGAGACGTCGGGCTCGGGTCCGTCGTCGCGCTCGAGCAGCGGGTTCTGCTCGATCTCGCGCTCGACGTATTCCGAAAGCTCCTGGTTCGACAGCTGCAGCAGCTTGATCGCCTGCTGCAGCTGCGGCGTCATCACCAGCGTCTGGGCCTGGCGAAGGTCGAGGCGCTGATTGATCGTCATGGGATGAGGCTCAGAGCGAGAAGCGTTCGCCGAGATAGACCCGGCGCACGTCCTCGTGCGCGACGATCTCGTTCGGCCGCCCTTCCATCAGGACGCGGCCGTCGTGAAGGATGTAGGCGCGGTCGACGATGTCGAGCGTCTCGCGCACGTTGTGATCGGTGATCAGCACGCCG
>CAZZLX010000443.1:0-3990 GCA_964655235.1 uncultured Rhizobium sp. | reverse complement strand
AGGACACCAGCCTTTCACGTTGGTAACACGGGTTCGAATCCCGTTGGGGACGCCAATAACAAGGGCATCTACCAGTCCGTTAGCCGAACTTCGGTAAAATTGCGGGAATAGACACCCCCGAACGGCTCTGACCAAGCGGAGACGCAAGAGGACACAGCGGGCGCGAGCTACGTCTCTGTCCTGCAATGTCTGTCTCGCCGGCTTTGATAGCCGGAGCAAATGCCAAAGGCGCAGTCGTGCTAGTAGACCCGTTCGCCCATGTGTCGGTCGACAAGTGCGGGGGAGCGATGCGGCTCGCGTCATCGGTAGGCCGCGAGGGCGACTTGGTAGGAATGACGATAAATCTACTGAGTCATTTTGCCGGGGCCTGACCTGCTCTTAGGCTCGGCCCTCGATCGGTCCACTCTGTAGAAATCGCGAGAAATCTACAGAGTCAATTTGGCGGTAGGCGAGCTGCGATCGTGGGTGAGGCGATCGAGCGGCCTCTTGGTCGGAAAGACGATCGGTCTTTGGGGAGCTTTTTGGGCGCGACTGTCGACCAAGCATTGGTCGCACCGCGGCATCACGACCGTGGAATCCTGGACGGCGACCTCAGTTTTCGCTGCCGGCTTACTTAACTTGTTACGCGTCACGAGGCCGCCGGAAGAGCGACCTTCCTCGCTCATCGAGGACGCCCGAGCCGAAGTTGACAGAATCTGCATATAGTTTGCATACTAATAAGAGCGAATCTGTATTCAGGGAGGGCAGAATGAAGCGGATTAGCGGTTGGGGTATGGCGGGCGCTCTTATTTTTGTGGCAACGACCGTAGTGCCGCAGCACGGTGCGGCTCAGACAGTCCTCCGACACGTCCCCCAGGCGGATGTGAAGGTGCTCGATCCGGTCGCCAACACGGCGACCAACACCATGCAGTACTCCTATCTGGTCTACGACCAGCTTTTCGCCTTCGACGAAGGGTTCCAGGCGCGACCCCAGATGGTTGAGGCATTCAGCCTCAGCCCCGACCAGCGTGCCTACGAGTTCGCGCTCCGGCCCGGCCTCAGGTTCCATGACGGCACACCAGTCACTTCCAAGGACGTGATCGCGTCGATCAAACGCTGGTCGCAGCGCGACCCAACGGGCACGCGCATGAACGAGCTCGGAATGACGCTGGAGGCGGTCGACGATCGGCGCTTCCGGCTAACGCTGAGGGAAGCTTGGGGGCAGGTGATCGACTCGATGTCGAAGCCCGGCTGGGCGCTCTTCATCATGCGCGAGTCTGACGCGCAGAAGGCGATCAATGATCCTGTCACGGAGACCGTCGGTTCGGGCCCCTTCCGTTTCGTCCGCTCGGAATGGGTGCCGGGCAGCAAGATGGTCTTCGAGAAGAACAAGGACTACGTGCCCCGCGCCGAGGCCGCGAACTACTATTCCGGCGGCAAGGTGGTGAAAGTCGACCGCGTCGAGTGGACGATCATCCCTGATTCGAATACGGCGGTCTCCGCACTTGCCGCAGGCGAGGTCGACGCCGTGGAGAACGTGCCGGTCGATCTCATCGGCCGGCTCTCTTCGAACCGCAGCGTCACCGTCGCGATCCACAACAAAGGCGGTCTCCAGGGTCAGCTCCGCCCCAACCACCTGCATCCGCCCTTCAACCATCCGAAGGCGCGGGAGGCCCTGCTCTATGCGGTCAACCAGGAAGACATCATGCAGGCGGTGGCCGGCAACAAGGATTACTGGCGCACCTGCTTCGCCTGGCTGATCTGCGGCGGGCCGAACGCAAGCGAGGCGGGGACCGAGGGCTTCCGCAAGCAAGATGTCGCCAAGGCGCGCCAGCTCCTCAAGGAGTCGGGCTACAACGGCGAAAAGATCGTGTTCATGCGGCCGACGGGAATCAACATGATCCCTGACATCGCCGAGGTCGTGATCCAGGAGCTGAAAGAGGCCGGCTTCAACGTCGACGTCCAGATCATGGACTGGTCGGTGCTTCTACAGCGGCGCCTCAAGACCGACCCTCCGGCGGATGGCGGCTGGAACCTGTATGCGACGGTCACGCCGTGGATCGACCTCGCGAACCCGATCACCAACTACGCGCTCCAGGCCCCCTGCGCCAAGACCGGTTGGCCGGGCTGGGCGTGCAGCCCGGAACTCGAGAAGGCGCGTGACATGTGGGCGCGCGAAGCCGACCCTGTGAAGCGCAAGGCCATCGCCGAGCAGATCCAGCTCGAATCGGTGAAGCTCGTGCCTATCGCGCTGCTGGGCCAGTTCACCACGCCCACCGCCTATCGCTCGACCTTGAAGGGCTACATGCCGACGCCGATCCCAGTGATGTGGAACGTCGAGAAGTAGGCGTCCGGAAGGGCGGGGGCGTCGTGTTCCCGCCCGTCCCGCTGTCCGTGGGGGTGACGCATCTGCGGCGTCGGCGATATAAAGGCGGCCATGAGCAAGAAGACCCCGCCGGTCCGCAAGGGTAACAGCGCCGACCAAATCTACGAGGAAATCCGCAAGCGCATCCTCTCGCTCGAGCTGGTGCCGGGGGCGGTCATCGACGAGGCGGCGCTGGTCCGCGAGTTCGGAAAGTCGCGCACCCCGGTGCGCGAGGCCTTGGTTCGCCTCGCCTCGACCGGCCTGGTCATCCTGCTCCCGAACCGTGGTAGCCAGGTAGCGCCGCTCGACCTCTCCAGCATCCGCGACAATCTCGAAGCCATCGATGTGCTGCAGCGTGCCGTGACCGTCTGGGCGGCGCTCAGGCGCAAGCCGCATCACATCGAGATCATGCGCGAGCGCGCCGACGCCTTCGAGAAGGCCGCGTCCGCCGGCGATGCGGGTGCCATGGTCATCACCAACCGCGCGTTCCACTCCGCGATCGCGGACGCCTGTGGCAACGCGCAGATGGCGGCCGCTTATGAGCGAATTCTTGACGAAGGGCTCCGTGTCGCCCGCTTCAGCCTGAACCGCCTCGACGGCGGCGCCGCAGCCGACCGCCGCAAGTTCGTGAAGGTCATCGCCGACGAGCACGACGAGATGATCGATGCGATCACGCGACAGGATGCCGACAAGGCGGAGTTGCTGGCAACGTCGCACACCGAGGTCACGCGTCAGCGCTTCTCCGACTTCCTCGGCGAGACCATGGCGCCGCGCGTGAAGCTGAAACGCGCCGGGCGCTGAACGTCGTCGCGGTCTCGGCCGCGTTGTATTGACTTTGCATGCAAACTGAATATTACTAGTCGCATGAATTCCACATGCGCGAACCTGTCGTGATTTCCGGTATCGATCCCATCACCATCGAGCTGTTCCGGAACGCGATCTTCGCCATCGCCGACGAGATGGCGCTGACGATCTACCGGACCTCCTATTCCGGCGTCCTCAAGTCCAACATGGACTACTCGACCGCACTTGCCGATGCCGACGGGCGGCTGGTCGCGCAAGGCCTCACGATCGCAGGCCACCTGGGTGCGATCCCGACCGCACTCCAACAGATCCTCGCCCGCTTCGGCGACGACGTCGCGCCGGAGGATGCCTTCATCCTCAATGACCCCTACAGCGGTGGCATGCACCTGCCGGATATCTTCGTTGTCAAGCCGCTGTTCTCGGGGGGGCGGCTGCTCGCCTTTGCCGCGACCGTCTGCCACCACACCGACGTCGGCGGCCGCGTCGCCGGATCGAACGCGGCGGACTCGACGGAGATCTACCAGGAAGGGCTTCGCATCCCGCCAGCGAAGTTAATCGAGCGCGGCTGCATGAACGCGACGCTCGTTTCGCTGCTCGAGGCCAATGTCCGCTTGCCGGTGAAGGTAATGGGCGACCTCCGCGCCCAGCTCGCCGCCTGCACCATCGCCGAGCGAGCTTTCCTCGACTTGGTCGAGCGTTACGGCGCCGACAACATGGCGCCTTACATGCAGGAGACGATCGACTATGCCGAGCGCCTGACCCGCGCCGCGATCCGGAAGCTGCCGGACGGTGTCTTCTCCTTCGAGGACTGGCTGGACGACGACGGTGTCGAGCTCGGTAAG
>CAZZLX010000442.1:0-3991 GCA_964655235.1 uncultured Rhizobium sp. | reverse complement strand
CGAGGAATTCATCGCCCTCCTGCCGCAGACCGCCGTGCACGCGGCGATGCAGGTAGCCGATCGCATCCGGCGCAGCATCGAGGGCATGCGCATCTCGCACAACGGAACGGACATCGCCGTCACGGTCAGCATCGGCGTCGCGACCTGGAACGAGACCGTGACGGACCTGAAGACGATGATTGCCGCCGCCGACCGAGCGCTCTACCGGGCCAAGGCCGCCGGCCGAAACCGGGTCGAGTCCTCGGAGAACCTGTAGCCGGTCGCCGATGGGGCTCCACGCCGGCACGCTCGCCATTGCCGCGCTCTTCGCTTCGGCCATGCAGGCCGTGGCGATGCTTTACGTCTGGTTCGGCCAGTTCCGCACGCGCGCCGTCTTCGAGATCTTCCTGGGCTCGGCGGCGACGGCCGTCGGCGTCGCGCTCGCCTTCGCCCGCCCTCACCTCGACCCGCTCATCACCCACCCGGTCGCCAACATGCTGATCACCGGCGGCCAGGCGTATATCGCCTTCGGCATCGGCCGGTTCATCGCCAGGCGTGTGCCGGCTTGGTTCGTCGTCAGCGTGCCGTTCGCCGTCGGCATCGCCATCGCCTACTACCTCTACGCCGACGATCGCCTCGACATCCGCATCGCCGCCTACTCCCTCGGCATCGCTGCCTCGTCCGGGCTTATCGCCGCCCTCCTGCTGGGAACGACCAAGGGCCTTCCGCGCATCACCCACTGGCCGGTCGGCGTCCTCTACCTTCTCCAGGCGATCCTCGCCGTCGCGCGTGCGGTGTGGGTGATGCACGAGCAGCCGAGCCTCGATCTGTTCGAGACCAATCGCCTGCAGGTCATGTGGTTCAGCCAGGCGATCCTCTTCGTCAACCTCACCTTCCTCGGGCTGACGATGATGATCACGCAGCGACCGAGACTCGAGCTCGATCGCCAGGTGAGCTTCGACCTGCTCACCGGCGCGCTGAACCGCGACGGCTTCGATCGCGCGGCCGAGGCGGAATGGTCGAGGACGACGCGCCACGACCTCCCCCTCTCCGTCCTCATGCTCGACCTCGACCGTTTCAAGGCCCTGATCCGCTCCCTGGGCACCGAGACCGGGGACGCGTGGCTCAAGGCTTTCGCCGACATGACGCGCGGCCTGCTCCGGCGCGAGGACCTGCTCTGCCACTATCGCAGCGGCGAGTTCCTGATCCTGCTGCCGCAGACATCGATCGAGCAGGCATTGCAGGCAGCCGAGCGCATCCGACGCGCGACCGAGGGGCTCAGCCTCGCCGCCGGCGACGACCAGATCGGCACCACCGTCAGCATCGGCGTCGCCGCCAAGACCCCAGAGCGGATGGACCTCAAGTCGGTGATCGCGGCATCCGAGCGCGCGCTCCACCGGGCCAAGGCCCAGGGCCTCAACCGCGTCGAGGCCGAGGAGCGCTGACGATGCACCTCGACGGCCAGACCTTCGCGATCGCCGCCGCCTTCATCTGCGCCATCCAGGCGCTGGCGAGCTTCTACGTCTGGCTCGTCCAGCTCCGCGACCGCGCTGTCATCCAGCTCTCGTTGAGCGCGGCAGCCGCGGCAGCCGGCGCCATCCTCGGCGCATCGCGGCCGCATCTGTCGATGATCCTGACGCATCTGACGGCGAGCGCACTGCTGATCATCGGGCATGCCCTCGGCGCCAGCGCCTTCGCCCGCTTCCTCGGCCGCCGCGTCCCGGTGAGCCTGCTGGTCGGCCTTTCGGTGGCATCCATCGCGATCATGACCTTCTTCCTCTTCGTCGCGCCGCGTACCGAGATCCGGATCGCGATCTATTCGCTGTCGGTCGCGTTCTATTCCCTGCTCATCGCCGGCCTGCTTCTCGACGTGCCGCGCGGCCCGTTGCGGGCGACCCATTGGCCGGTCGGCATCCTGCATCTCGTCCATGCGGTATTCGCCGTGGTGCAGGCCTTCTCGGTGCTGGTGCATGCGCGCGACGACGTCTTCGCGCCGGGCTGGATCCAGGCGCTCTGGTTCACCCAGAGCATTGCCGTGGTCACGCTCACCTTCACCGGCCTGGTCCTGATGGTGACGCAGCGGATCAGCCTCGAGCTCGACCGCCAGGCGAGCTACGACACGCTGACCGGCGCGCTCAACCGCCGCGCCTTCGAGCGCTTCGCCGAGGCCGAGTGGTCGCGCTCGGTCCGCCACGACCTGCCGTTGTCGGTTCTGATCCTCGACCTCGACCGCTTCAAGACGCTTAACGACGCGCATGGTCACGACGCCGGCGACATGTGGCTCAAGGCCTTCACCGACATGACCACCGGCCTGCTCCGGCGCGAGGACATTCTCTGCCGCTACGGCGGCGAGGAGTTCGTGGTGCTCCTGCCGCAGACCGAGCTGGAAGCGGCGACCTTTGCCGCCGACCGCATCCGCCGCGCGGTCGACGGCCTTCGCGTCGAGGGATCCTCGGTCTCGGGCACGGTCAGCGTCGGCGTCGCCGAGAAGATCGCGGGCCAAGCCGACTTCAAGGCGATGCTGGCCGCGGCCGACCAGGCGCTCTATCGCGCCAAGGCCAACGGCCGCAACCGCACCTCGACCTAGACGAAGAAGCTCGACACCGCGATCAGCGTGATCAGCGCGAAGGCGAAGCGACGGTAGAGCACGTCGGAGGTGTGTCGGAAGCCGCGCGCGCCGAGCCACACAGAAACGCCGTAGATCGGCGCCAGCAACACGCCCACCGCCAGGATCTCTCGCGTGAACAGCCCGCCAATCCAGTAGGCGGCGATGGTGACCAGGATCATCAGGCCGAAGAACGCGTTGATGTTGGCGCGCACCAGCGCCGCATTCGCCTGGCTGCCGAGCCAGAACAGGATCACCGGCGGTCCGATCATGCCGGTGGCGCCGCCAAGCCCGCCCGAGGCGGCGCCGACGGCCAAAGTGAGCGGCAGGGAGGGCCGGCCGTGATAACGCCAGCCGCTGGCGATCACCGCGACCAGCATCAGGATCGTGATGGAGATGCCGAGCCGCAGCGTCTCCGCCGGCACATGGACCAGGACCGCGATGCCGAGCGGCAGCGCGGCGCAGGCGGCGACTGTCAGCGGCACGATCTCGCGCCACTGACACTCCTTCGTCGCGGCGTAGAACAGCGGCATCGTCACCAAGCCGTCGACGATCGTCAGCAGCGGAACCGCGACCATCGGGTTCATCACCGCCGAGAGGATCGGCACCATGATCATCGCCGCACCGAAGCCGACGAGCCCGCGGACGATGCCGGTGACGACCATCCCCAGCGCGACCCAGACGAATCCCGGGCGGGCCGCTTCGGCCGCCATCAAATCGATGAAGCTTTCCAAGCCGATCAGTCCCCCGGCACCGGACGCGGCCGCTTGTCCGGCCCGATCGCAACGTAGGTGAAAGTCCCCTCGGTCACCAGCCGCCGGCTGCCCTCGGCGCCGGTGATCGCCCATGCCTCGACGCCGACCGTGATCGAGGTCCGCCCGATCCGCCTGATGTCGGCGTAGCAGCAGACGATGTCGCCGACCGTGACAGGCGTGTGGAAGGTCATCGCGTCGAGCGCGACCGTCACCACCCGCCCCTTCGCCCTCTGGAAGGCGGTGACGCCGCCGGCGATATCCATCTGTGAGAGCAGCCAGCCGCCGAAGATGTCGCCGTTGGCGTTGGTGTCGGCCGGCATGGCCAGCGTCCGGATCGCCAGCTGGCCCTTGGGCTGTCTAGCAACATCTTGGGGGTCAGCCGGCTTTTTGGGCATTTCGTCGCCTTGATTTTGTGTCCGCGGGAGGCATTATGCCGGCCATGAAAGACCTGTTCCAGTCGGGCTCGGCCGCCCGGGCTGATGCCTATTCCGCCAAGGATATCGAGGTTCTCGAGGGGCTTGAGCCGGTCCGCCGCCGCCCGGGCATGTATATCGGCGGCACCGACGAGCGCGGCCTCCATCACCTGGTCGCCGAGGTGCTCGACAACGCCATGGACGAGGCGGTCGCGGGGCATGCGACCTGGATCGACCTC
>CAZZLX010000441.1:0-3992 GCA_964655235.1 uncultured Rhizobium sp. | reverse complement strand
GAAACTTAAGAAGATGCGCCTTTAAGGGCTTCGCCCGTCAGACGCGCCGGCGCTTCGGCGGCCGGCAACCGTTGTGCGGAATCGGCGTCACGTCGCGGATCGAGGTGATCTGGAATCCGACGGCCTGCAGCGCGCGGAGCGCCGACTCGCGGCCCGAACCCGGTCCCTTGACCTCGACCTCGATGGTGCGCACGCCGTGCTCCATCGCCTTCTTGCCGGCGTCCTCGGCCGCGACCTGGGCGGCGTACGGCGTCGACTTGCGGCTGCCCTTGAAGCCCAGCGAGCCCGACGACGACCAGGCGATGGTGTTGCCCTGCGCGTCGGTGATCGTGATCATCGTGTTGTTGAAAGACGCGTTCACGTGCGCGACGCCGGAAGTGATGTTCTTCCGTTCGCGGCGGCGCGGGCGCCCGGCGGAGGCGGCGGCGGTCTGCGGCTTAGCCATGTCTCTTCCTCAAAATCCTTCCAGCCGCCTCGGCGGCAAACGAACCCGAACGGCCTTACTTCTTCTTGCCGGCGATCGGCCGCGCCTTGCCCTTGCGGGTACGCGCGTTGGTGTGGGTGCGCTGGCCGCGGACCGGCAGGCCCTTGCGGTGACGGAGGCCCCGATAGCAGCCGAGATCCATGAGGCGCTTGATGTTCATCGCGTTGTCGCGACGGAGATCGCCCTCGACCACGAACTCGCGGTCGATCAACTCGCGGATCTTCAGGACCTCGTCGTCGGTCAGCTGGTGCACCCGGCGCTCGTCCGGGATGCTCAGCTTCGCGCAGATATCCTTCGCCCGGGTCTGACCGATCCCGAAGATGTAGGTCAGCGCGACTTCCACGCGCTTTTGCGTGGGAATGTTAACGCCAGCGATACGCGCCACGCTCGGATCTCCTTAAGATCGCAACGGTCTGTAGTCTTCGGAAAGGGCGCAAAACTTGGCACGCACGAAACCGCTCGGCCGCCGAAAGCGCCAAGGGGCGCGATTATAAGCATGCGCCCCGGCCTGTCAACGGCCCGAAACCCCGGTACTTCGTGCTTTCCCCAGCTCTCTTGCGCTCCCTCCTTTGAACGGTTCTAGCTCAGCGCCCGGCCGATCTGGCGGGCGACCTCATCGATCTCCGCCATGCCGTCGACCTGCTTCAGCACGCCGTTGCCCCGGTAATAGGGCAGGATCGGCTGGGTCTGCTTGCGGTAGGCGTCGAGCCGGGTCTTGACGGTCTCGGCGTTGTCGTCCGCCCGGCGGGTGAAGTCCTTCGACCCGCAGGCATCGCAGACCCCGGCGACCTTCGGCTTCTGAAAGGTATCATGATACCCAGCACCGCACTTGGCGCAGGTGTATCGGCCGACGATGCGCTCGGTCAGCGCCTTCTCGTCGACGGCCATCTCGATCACGTGGTCGAGTTTCAGGCCCTTCCGCGCGAGCATCGCGTCCAGCGCCTCGGCCTGGGCCTCGGTGCGGGGAAAACCGTCGAGGATGAAGCCGTTCTTGCAATCCGGCTGGCCGATCCGCTCCTCGATCATCGCGATCATGATGTCGTCGGAAACCAGCTTGCCGGCATCCATGACCGCCTTCGCCCGCTTGCCGATCTCGCTCCCCGACTTGACCGCGGCGCGCAGCATGTCGCCGGTCGAAAGCTGGATGAGCCCGCGCTCGTCCTGCAGCTTCCGCGCCTGCGTGCCTTTTCCCGCGCCGGGCGGGCCGAGGAGGATCAGGTTCACCCCTTCCTCCCGCGCAGCTTCGCCTTCTTGATCAGGCCTTCGTACTGGTGCGCGACGAGGTGGGCGTGGATCTGGGCGACCGTGTCCATGGTCACCGTGACCACGATCATCAGGCTGGTACCGCCGAAGTAGAACGGCACGGCGAACTTGGAGATCAGGATCTCGGGAAGGAGGCAGACGATCGAGAGGTAGGCGGCGCCGAGGACGGTCAGGCGCGAGAGGATGTAGTCGAGATAATCGGCCGTGTTCTTGCCCGGGCGAATGCCGGGAATGAAGCCGCCGTAGCGCTTCAGGTTGTCGGCCGTCTCCTCAGGATTGAAGACGATCGCGGTGTAGAAGAACGCGAAGAACACGATCAGCGCCACGTACAGCAGCATGTAGAGCGGCGTGCCGTGCGCGAGATACGTGGCGATCAGGCTCATGATCTCGCTCGGGCCCTCGCCGGTCGGCGTGGTCTGGGCGGCCGAGAATCCGGCGATCGTCGTCGGCATGAGCAGCAGCGACGAGGCGAAGATCGGCGGGATCACGCCCGAGGTGTTGAGGCGGAGCGGCAGGTGCGAGCTCTCGCCGCCGAACATGCGCTGGCCGACCTGGCGCTTCGGATACTGGACGATCAGCCGGCGCTGGGCGCGCTCGACGAAGACCACGAAGAAGACGACGCCGACCGCCATCGCTAGCAGGATGATGATGAAGATGGTCGAGAGCGCGCCGGTGCGGCCGAGCTCGAGGGTGGCGGCGATCGCGTGCGGCAGGCCCGCGACGATGCCGGCCATGATGATGACCGAAAGGCCGTTGCCGATGCCCCGCTGGGTCATCTGCTCGCCGAGCCACATCAGGAACATGGTGCCGCCGGTCAGCGTCACCACGGTCGAGACGCGGAACAGGACGCCGGGATCGATCACCGCGCCGCCGGTGGCGCCGCGCGTGCCTTCGAGGCCGACCGCGATGCCGTAGGCCTGAAGGGCCGCCAGGAACACCGTGCCGTAGCGCGTGTACTGGTTGATCACCTTCTGGCCGGCGGCACCTTCCTTCTTCAGCTGCTCGAGCTTGGGCGAGACCGCGGTCATCAGCTGGACGATGATCGAGGCCGAGACCCACGGCATGACGTTGAGCGCGAAGATGGTCATGCGCCCGAGCGCGCCGCCCGAGAACATGTCGAACATGCCGAGGATGCCGCCCTGCTGCTGGCGGAAGATCTCGGCCAGCACCTGCGGGTCGATGCCCGGGATCGGGATGTAGGTCCCGAGCCGGTAGACGATCAGCGCACCCAGCGTGAACCAGATGCGCTTCTTCAGCTCCGTCGCCTTGGCGAGGACGCCGAAGTTGAGCGTCGCGGCAAGCTGTTCGGCGGCCGATGCCATATCTTAAGCGCCCTTCGAGTCCGGACCCTTACGCCTTGGCCTTTGCCGGCTTCTTCGCCATTTTCTTCACCTTCTCGACCGGCTTCGGCAGCTCGACCGAGCCGCCGGCGGCCTCGACCGCGGCCTTGGCCTTGGTCGTGATGCCGGCGAGCTTCAGGTTCAGCTTCGCCTTGAGCTCGCCCTCGCCGAGGAGGCGCACGCCGTCGCGCGCGCGACGCAGAACCTTGGCCGCGACCAGCGCGGCGCCGTCGACCAGAACCTTGGGATCGAGGCGGCCGGAATCAACCGCTTCCTGCAGCTGCCAGAGGTTCACCTCGACCAGCTTCTTGGGGTTGATCGGCTTGAACCCGCGCTTCGGCAGGCGGCGGAAGAGCGGCATCTGGCCGCCTTCGAAGGCATGCAGCGAGACGCCGGTACGCGCCTTCTGACCCTTGACGCCGCGCCCGGAGGTCTTGCCCTTGCCCGAGCCGATGCCGCGGCCGACGCGCATGCGCCGCTTGTGGGCGCCTTCGTTGTCGCGGATCTCGTGGAGCTTCATCGTCCTGTTCCCTTACTCGCCTTCGACCCGCACGAGGTGGTTCACCTTGCGGATCATGCCGCGCACCGAAGGGGTGTCCTCCAGCTCGCGGGTGCGGTGGCGCTTGTTCAGGCCGAGACCGATCAGGGTCTGGCGCTGGTCGTCCTCGCGTCCGATCGGGCTGCCGATCTGGGTGACGCGAAGCGTCTTCTTGTCGCTGGTCTTAGCCTTGGCCATAGCCCGGTTCCTTTAGGAGGCTTCCGCCTCGCGCTTGGCGCCGACCAGGTCGCTCACCTTCTTGCCGCGGCGCTGGGCCACGGAGCGGGGGCTGGTCACATTCCGGAGCGCGGCGAAGGTCGCCTTGATCATGTTGTGCGGGTTCGACGTGCCGACCGACTTGGCGACG
>CAZZLX010000440.1:0-3993 GCA_964655235.1 uncultured Rhizobium sp. | reverse complement strand
ATCGCCGACAAGAACGGCCGCGAGCTGGGCTTCGCCGCACTCTCCGGTCTCACCTCGATGCTGAGCCCGGGCATGGACCTGGTCTTTCAGGGCGCCGAGGAGTCGGCGACGCCGCTGGCGATCTGGCGCGAGAAGCCGGCGAAGGTGAACTCAGCGATCGGTGCTCGCCACCTGACCGTACGACTCGAGGTCGCCGACATGCCGACGCGAGACGATCTCGAGAAGCAGATTGCCGCCTGCACCGACCGCGCCATGCTGGAGCGCCTTAATCGCGCCAGGCTGCGGCGTCTTTCCGTCGGCGACGACCGCGAGATGGATGTCGGATTCTGGATCTGGCAGCTGGGCGATGCCTTCTTCGTCGCCATGCCTGGCGAGATGCACACCGAGTTCCAGATGCGGCTTCGGGACCGCTTCCCGCAGGCGAAGATCGCGGTGATGAACATCGCCAACGGCTCGCTCGGGTACCTGCCGCCGGCCGAGGAATTCGGCATGCGCACCTACCAGGCGCAGATCGCGCTGCACAAGAGAGGATCGAACGACCGCGTGCTGGACGCGGCGACGGCGGCGATCAAGGAGATGATCGAGGCGACGCGCTCTTAGAGCGCGCTTGTGATCATCGCGACCGACTTCTTCAACCCGTCGAGGTCGATCGCGCCGAACTCCGGCTTCGGCCGGGCCGCGGCGCGGTCCATCGCTTCGGCGAGTCGCTCGGGCGTGAGGCCGGCCTCGGCGACGGTGTCGACGAGGCCGCGCGATGCGAGAAGCTCGGCGCGCGTCGTCTGCTCGGTCTCGGCGCCGCGGGCGAAGGGCACGACGACGCCGCGCGATCCGACCGCCATCAGCTCCATCAGCGTGTTGTAGCCGGCCTGGCTGACCGAGAGCCGGCAGCGCGCCAGCATCTCGACGAAGTCCGGACGTGCCGGCTCGACGATCACACCTGTCGGCGCGGCAGCCTTGAGGTCGCTCATCAGCGATGTCGGCAGGTTGGCACCGAGCAGCAGGCGCCACGTGTGATCCTTCAGCACCGTCAGCGGCCGCGCCGCGAGCGCTGTCCGCAGCAGCTCCTCGCCGACCGCGCCACCGCCGACCGAGACGATCACCTCGTCCCTTCCGGGCCCGTCGTCGCTGCGGCGCGTCGCGGAGATCTCGACCAAATATCCGGTATAGGCCAGCTGGCCCGAGATCTCGCGGGCGAGCGGGAAGGTGGCCTCCAGCGGCACCAGGCGCGGATCGCCGTGGACGAGGATCGTGTCGAAGCCCTCGCGAACGGTCTTGAGGAACTCGGCCTCGCGATCGGGGCGGGGTCGATGGATCAGGATGTCGCGCACCGAGCCGAACACCTTCGGCCGCGGCGTCGACGCGCGCGCGCGTTCGAGCAGCGGGATCAGCTCGAAGCGGAACGCGCGGCGGCCGAACGGGAACATCTCGATCACCAGCGCGTCGGGCCGCGTGGCTTCGTAGAGATCCAGCAGCGCCGCGCGGCGCCGCGAACGCCAGGCGTCGTCGATGGGCGTGTCGTTCTCGTCCAGCAGTATCTTGAACGTCTCGTCGGCGGAGCGGGCCGAGGGCAGCTGCACGAGCCGCGCACCGCCGAGGTCGAGCTTCGGCACCGGGACGCCGCCCGAGGCGACGACGACCTCCTCGCCGGCGGCAGCGAGTCCGCGCGCCAGCGCCGCGGCGCGGCGCAGGTGGCCGATCCCGAGCAGGTGCTGGACGTGGATGAGGACGCGGCTCATGGCACGAGAGGCAGGTTGAGCTTGTCGAGGATCAGGCGCTTGCCGTCCCAGACGTAGACATGCGCCATCGCGGCTTCCATGCGCTCGGGCGGCTTGTCCTGCATGGTCCAGCCGGTGGCGAGTGCGTACACCGCGCGCAGTACGCCGTTGTGCGTGACGACGACGGCCGGCTTCGTCAGACCCGAGAGCCAGTCGAGCAGGCGGACCTGGACCTGGCGCACGCTTTCGCCGCCGGGTGCGGCCAGATCGAGGCCGCGCTTCTCGACCTCGAGGAAGCCGGGACGCTCTCGCAGCCTGGCGAGCGTATGGCCTTCCCATTCGCCCCAGCTGGTCTCGATCAGCCGGTCGTCGACTTTCGGCTGGAGGCCCAGCAGCGCCGCGGTCTCGCGTGTGCGCGTGAGCGGGCTCGTCCAGGCCTCGAAGCCGGCAAACGTCGCGGGCAGGCGCCACGTGGCGGCAAAGGCGCGGCCTTCCTCCGACAGCGGGATGTCGGTGCGCCCCTGCAGGCGATGCTCGGCATTCCACGCAGTCGGCGCGTGGCGAAGGAAGGCGACCGATATCATCGCGTGACCGAGGTGAGGATCGCGTCGAGCCGGCGCGCGGCCTCAGGCAGGTCGTGGTTGTCCCTGATGTGGATGCGGGCGGCGGTTCCCATCGCGCGCCGGCGCACCGGGTCGTCGAGCAGCAGGGCGACGGCCTCCGCGAAGGCGGCGACGTCGCCCGGCGGCGTGACCAGGCCGCTGACGCCGTCGGCGACGATCTCGGGCACGCCGCCATAGCCGCCCGCGATCACCGGCGTGCCGGAGGCCTGGGCTTCGAGGAGAGCCATGCCGAAGGCCTCGTCGACCGCGGGCCAGACGAGGAGGTCGGCTGCCGCATAGATCGCCGTCAGCTCGTCAGGGCCGGCCGCGCCATGGAAGGTGACGCGATCGGCGAGCGGCGCGAAGGCTTCCTCGATTTCGCCGCGCGCGACGCCGTCGCCGACGATTCGGAGCCGCCAGCGCCGATCGACGATGTGCTTCAGCCCTGCCGCGAGCAGCAGATAGGATTTCAGCTTCGCATCCGCCCGCATCATGCCGACCGCCAGGAGCAGCGGCGGATCGTTGGCGGCGCGAGGCGCCGCGAACGGCGTCGCGTCGAGGAAGGGCGGGAAGTGGTGGAGCTTGTCCGTCACCGGCGCCAGGCATTCCATGTCGAGCCTGGACAGCGCCAGCACCGCCGCGGCTTTTCCCAGCGCATCGACGACCGTCTGATGTCCGCGGGCGAACGGTCCTTGTGCACGCTTCGGCGCGACCGATGCCTCGACGACGAGATAAGGAATGTCGAGCGCGCGGGCTACCGCCGGCCCGATCCAGTCGGGTGCCTTGTAGTAGAGGTGATAGGTCAGCCATGCCGCCGGCGGCTCGGCCTTCAGGCGCTCGATGCACTGTGCCGCCTCCGCGGCGCCCTTCGCCTCGATGCCGCCGTCACGGTCGCCTTCGGAATCCCGGCTGCGGAAACGCGAGGCCAGCATCGGCGCGTGGCCGGCGGCCTTGAGCGCTTCCATCAGCAGCCGTGCGACGCGGCGATCGCCGGACGGTGTCGGGTGATCGGGCGGCTTCAGCGGCGCATAGAAGGCGACGCGCATCGCTACGCCACGGCGGCCCGCGCCTGCGCGATCTTGATGAGCTCCGGATTGCCGCTCTGACGGGTGGCGATCAGCTTCACCGCCTCGATCTTCCAGGACCCCGCGAGCTTCCTCAGTCTGAACTCGTAGCGACCGCCGACGGTCCAGGCGTCCTTCCCCGCGAGCGCCGGCTCGACCATCGTGTGGAGAGCCGCGACCTGGGTCTCGGCGAAGGCTTGGTCGCCCTCGACGTCGATCAGATGGTTGGTGATGAGATGCTGGGCGCAGGTGAATTGCGGGATCACCTTCTTCCAGGCCCCGACCAGATCGGCGGCCTTGGTCTTCTGGACGCTGCCGCCGAAGAGCGAGGTGTAGTCGACCGTCACCTCGGGCGCGAACAGCCCCAGGAGCTTGTCCCAGCGATGCGTGTCGGTATGGAGCCCGAAGGCGTTGAGCACGCGCGTGATCTCTTCGGTCGTCGACATCGAGGAAGCTCCGGGAAGAATCAAGGATCAGATGTCGGCGTTCGGCATCAGCGTGCCGGCACGGAAGATGCGATACCGGCCGTCCTCGATCTCGGCGCCGGTGACGTAGCCGGTGCGGGCGCTGCCGCCGTCGAGGCCGAGGCGGTCATGCTGGAAGAGATGCGGG
>CAZZLX010000439.1:0-4007 GCA_964655235.1 uncultured Rhizobium sp. | reverse complement strand
AAGCGGTGGATAGGCATGCGGGATCGCACGAGAGTATCGGCATGCCCCAGCACCTCGCCGCCCTCGCGCTTCTCGTCCGCGACTACGACGAGGCCATCGCCTACTACGTCGGCACGCTCGGCTTCACGCTCGTCGAGGACACCGACATGGGCAAGGGCAAGCGCTTCGTGCGCGTGGCGCCGCCCGGCTCCGGGGGTTGCGCGCTGCTGCTGGCGAAGGCGGCGAACCCCGACCAGGAATCGCGCATCGGCAACCAGACCGGAGGGCGCGTCTTCCTGTTCCTGCACACCGACGACTTCGCCCGCGACTACGCTGCCTACACGGCGAAGGGCGTCGCCTTCATCGAGGCGCCGCGCCACGAGGCCTATGGCGACGTCGTCGTCTTCGAGGACATTTACGGCAACCGCTGGGACCTGGTGCAGCCGAGGCAAGCCTGACGCGCCCGCGGCGCGCGAATGCAACCGAGTGTAATCGCGCCGCGGCGATGATTTGGCACGATGCGCGCGTCGCACCTCGCAATCCTTGGGGACCGGCGAACGCCGGCGCCCGCATGACCCCCGCCCCTCCCCGTAAGCCGTTACAATTGACACCGTTTTTTGCAACTTGATCCGGGTCCTGGAGAGGCGTCGCCGGTAGGGTGCGGCGGAGACAACCGACTCGGGCCCTCCTCGCATGACGTCCGCATCGACTCCGCGCTCCGGCAAGCCGCGCGGGCGGCCGCCTCTCGGTCGCGACCGCATCATCAATGCCGCCTACGACCTGTTCCTCAAGCACGGCGTCCGCGCCACGGGCATCGATGCGATCATAGTTGCCGCCGACATCGCGCGCATGACGTTCTATCGGAACTTCGCCTCGAAGGACGAACTCGTGCGGGTCGTCCTCCAGGAGCACGAGCGGCGATGGACCGAGGAGTGGCTGAAGAAGGAGACCCTTCGCCGCTTCGCCTCGCCGAAGGATCGCCTGCTCGGCATGTTCGACCTGTTTCACGAGTGGCTCCAGCAACGGCGCTTCGACGGCTGCCTCTTCATCCGCACCCTGGTCGAGTCCGCGCCGGCGGGCGCGACGCATCGGGCGGCCGCACGCCACCTGGCGAATGTCCGGAGCTTCATCGAGGAGGTCGCGCAAGAGGCCGGCGTCAGGGACGCGGCCGACCTCGCCGCCGCTTGGCAGGTCCTGCTCGACGGCGCCATCGTCGCCGCCCTCGCCGGAAACCGAGCCGCCGCCCGGCTCGCGAAGCCGGCGGCCATCGCCTTGCTCGCTTCCCCGAACCGACGGAACGCCCGCCTCTCCTGACGCGGAAGGGCGCTCGACGTGCGCCAAGTCTCGCGGGCTATCGCCGGCGGGCAACGATCCCGGCTGGCTAAACGTTATGAAGGGAGACTCATCAGTCTCAAAAGTATAGAAAGCGCTCTGGGAGGACGGGGCGGGCAGCTGAGGCGGAGGATGGATTGGCGACAATCCTCATCGTCGAGGACGACCGGCCCTTGCGCATGGTCATCGAGATCGCGCTCCGCACGGCGGGACACCGCGTGATCTCCGCGCCGAACGGGATCGAGGCCTCGGCCCTGCTGGGCCCGAAGGGAAGCCTCGACCTCGTCATCACCGACGTCTTCATGCCGGAGATGGACGGCTTCGAAGTGATGAAGGCGATCCGCAAGCATGACCCCAATGTCCGGATCCTGGTGATCTCGGGCGGGGGCCGCCCGCCCTATCCCGATTTCCTGCAGCTGGCGACCCAGCTCGGCGCCGACCGCGCGCTGGCCAAGCCGTTCACGCCCGAGCGTCTGCTGGCGACGGTCGACGAGGTGCTGGCGGCGGCTCCCCCCGGCGAAAGCGGCGTCACGCCGGGCAAGAGGGGAGCCGGCACCACCGTCCTCGTCGTCGAGGATGACGCGCTGATGCGATCCACCATCAAGACGATCCTCGAGGAAGACGGCTACGCGATCCTCGAAGCCGGAGACGGGCTCGAGGCCATGAAGATCCTGAGAAGCCCGCCGCCGGGCCGCGCCGTGCCGCTGATCGTCACCGACATCCTGATGCCGAAGGTCGACGGCATGTCGCTGATCAGCAATGTCCAGAAGCTCGACCGCTCGATCAAGATCCTGGCGATATCCGGCGGCAGCCGCGCGATCTTCTCGAACATACTCGCCGCCGCGGTCACCTACGGCGCGCACGACTCCCTGAAGAAGCCCTTCACCGCGCAGCAGCTGCGCGACAAGGTGGGACGGCTGCTGCAGTCCTAGGCGAGCAGCGACCGGCCGATCGAGGCCACGTCGCGGCAGCCGGCGAAGCCCATGGTCTTGTCCAGCTCCGCGCGCAGCATGCCGAGCGCATGCGCGGCCCCGGCCTCGCCGGCGACCGCGATGCCGTAGAGCGCGGCACGTCCGACCAGGACCGCCTTGGCGCCGGAGGCGAGAGCTTTAGCGACGTCGCTGCCGCGGCGGACGCCGCTGTCCAGCAGCACCGTGCCCCTGGTGCCGACCGCGTCGGCGACCGCCGGCAGCGCGTCAATCGAGGCGACGGCGGAATCAAAGTTGCGCCCGCCATGGTTGGAGACGACGACGCCGTCGGCGCCGGCTTCGATCGCCTTCCGGGCATCGTCCGGATGCAGCACGCCCTTCACCAGCAGCGGGCGCGGCCACATCTTCCGGAGCATCCTGATGTCGTCCCAGGTCGTCCGCCGGCAGATGCCGGTCGCGTCGTCGGGCGGGATGCGGAAGATCGCCTCGCGATAGCCTTCAGGGTGGTTGACCGCGGCCGGCAGGCCCGATGTGAGCACGTAGCGCGCCAGCGTGCCGAACAGCCAGCCGGGATGCATCGCCACGTCCAGGCCCGCGCGCAGCGACGGACGGATCGGCATCGCGAAGCCGTTCCGGCTGTTGAACTCGCGGTTCGGCGTCGTCGCCGTGTCGACGGTGACCAAGAGCGCCTCGAAGCCCAGCACTTTCACGCGGTCGAGCAGCGCATAGGAATGCGGGCGGTGGTTCCAGAGATAGAGCTGGAACCACTGGGTGCCGCCGACCTCGGCGATCTTCTCGATCGCCGTCATCGATTCCGTCGGCAGCGTGTAGGGGATGCCGGCGGCCTTGGCGGCGCGCGCCAGTGCCAGCTCGCCCTCGTGCCAGAGGAGGCCAGCCGGGCTCATCGGCGCGATCGCCATCGGCATTGCGTGCGTCTTGCCGAACAGCGTGGTCTCGGTGGTGCGCGCCGACACGTCTTCCAGCACGCGCGGCAGGATGCGGAGGCGGTCGAAGGCGGCGCGGTTCTCGCGCAAGCTGACCTCGCCCTCGGTGCCGCGATCGACATACTCGAAGATGCCGCGCGGCAGGCGGCGCTTCGCCGCCAGGCGCAGGTCGTCGACGTTGAAGCAGCGATCCAGCGCGGCCATCAGGGGCGGCGCTCGGTCAGGTTCAGGTTGATGTGGTAGATGCGGCCCTTGAACAGCGGCATGATCTCGGCGAGCGCGGCGCGAGACTCCGCGCGCTTCGGCGTCGCCAGCGCGGCGGCCGCGTCCTCGGCCGTGTCGAACTGCAGCTCGAAGATCTGGTAGACCGGCGGACCGTCGTCCTCGACCGACCTGGCGCGCAGCACCCGCATCGCCCGGATCTTCGGGAAGCCCAGGATGATCGGCATCACCTTGTCCCTGATGAAGGCGTCGAACTTCGGCTGGTCGGCCTCGGCGACGGTGCCTTCGAAGATCGCGCAGCGTACGTGCATCTTGGTTCGTTCCCTGGGGCGTGAAATCGGCTTGCGCGGCGATCATCCCTGAAACGACACTCGTTGCCAACGCGACCCCGCCCCGAAACGGAACCACGCACATGACCAACCGTCTCAAAGAGCGCCTCAAGGCCGGCAAGAAGAGCTTCGGCGTGTGGACGCTCGGCCTCTCGACCATGATCACCGAGACGCTCGCCGCCGCGGGATACGACTTCCTGTTCCTCGACCAGGAGCACGGGCCTTCGGGGAGCACCTGCCGCGACCCGATCCGCCGCGATTCCAGCGCCGGC
>CAZZLX010000438.1:0-4023 GCA_964655235.1 uncultured Rhizobium sp. | reverse complement strand
ATTTCGGCGGCGACTGCTTCGCGGCGATCGGCCAGAAGGACATCCTGGTCCATCATCCCTACGAGAGCTTTGATGTCGTGGTGCAGTTCCTGCGCCAGGCGGCGCGCGACCCGGCGGTGATCGCGATCAAGCAGACGCTCTATCGCACCTCGTCCGACTCGCCGATCGTTCAGGCGCTGATCGAGGCGGCCGAGGCCGGCAAGTCGGTCACGGCGATGGTCGAGCTCAAGGCGCAGTTCGACGAGGAAGCGAACATCCGCTGGGCCCGCGACCTCGAGCGCGCCGGCGCGCAGGTCGTCTACGGCTTCATCGACTTGAAGACCCACGCCAAGGTCTCGCTGGTGGTCCGGCGCGAAGGGACGGGGCTCCGCAGCTACGCGCATTTCGGCACCGGCAACTATCACCCGGGCACCTCGCGTATCTACACCGACCTCTCGTTCTTCACCGTCGACCCGGCACTTTGCCGCGACGCGGCGAAGCTCTTCAACTACATGACCGGCTACGTCCATCCGGAAGCGATGGAAAAGCTGGTGATCGCGCCGATCGCGCTGCGCGGCACGCTGCTGCAGCTGATCGAGGACGAGATCGAGCACGCGAAGGCCGGGCGTCCGGCTGGCATCTGGGCCAAGATGAATTCGCTGGTCGACTCCGAGATCATCGATGCCCTCTACCGTGCCTCGTGCGCAGGCGTCGCGATCGACCTCGTGGTCCGCGGCATCTGCTGCCTCAGGCCCGGTATTCCGGGCCTGTCGGAGAACATCAGGGTCAAGAGCATCATCGGCCGCTTCCTCGAGCATGCGCGCATCGCCTGCTTCGCCAATGGCCACGCGCTGCCTAGCCCGCATGCCAAGGTGTTCGTCTCGTCCGCCGACTGGATGGGCCGTAACCTCGACGGCCGCGTCGAGTGCTTCGTGCCGATCGAGAACCCGACCGTGCATCAGCAGGTGCTCGACCAGATCATGGTGGCGAACCTCCGCGACGAAGCGCAGAGCTGGACCCTCGATGCCGAAGGAAAGCTCCACCGCGTTCCGGTCGCCGATCCGGACAAGGCCTTCAGCGCACATACCTACTTCATGACCAACCCGAGCCTCTCCGGCCGCGGCCGCGCCGGCCGCAAGACGCCGTCACCGCCCAGGCTGGTGCTCAAGCGGTGAGGTCAGGCAAGGCGGAGCGGGGACGCCGCCCGAAGCCGGTCGGCGTTCTCGACGTAGGCTCCAACTCGATCCGGCTCGTCGTGTTCGAGCACGACGGCCGCGCGCCGGTGCCGGTCTTCAACGAGAAGGTTCTCTGCGGTCTCGGCCGCGGCGTCGCCACCACCGGGATGCTAGACGACGGCGCGATGGCCGACGCGCATCGAAACCTCGCGCGCTTCGCCAGCGTCGCCAAGGCGATGGGTGTCGCTCGCATGAGCGCGGTCGCGACCGCCGCCGTGCGCGAGGCGGGCAATGGTCGCGCTTTCGTCGCCGAGGTCAGGCGGCGGACCGGAATCCGTCTCGAGATCCTTTCGGGCGAGGACGAGGCGCGGACGTCGGCGCTCGGCGTGCTGTCCGGCAATCCCGATGCGGACGGCGTGGTGGGCGATCTCGGCGGTGCCAGCCTCGAGCTCGTCGACATCGCGCGCGGACGCATCCGCAAGCAGGTGACTCTGCCGCTCGGCCCGCTGGCGCTGACCGAGCTCTCGGGCGGCAATCTCAAGCAGGCGAGGGCGGTGGTCGCCGAGCACTTGGAAAGCGTCTCCTGGCTCGATCGCCTTGCCGGGCGGGATCTCTATCTCGTGGGCGGTTCCTGGCGGGCTCTGGCGCGCGTCCACATGGCGCTCACCGAATATCCTCTCAAGGTGATCCACGCCTACGCGATCGAGGCGCGTGCCGCGCGGCCCTTCCTCGGTCGCCTGCCCAGGCTCAGCAAGGTGCAGCTGAAGCGCATTCCCGGCGTCACGCGCCGCGTCGACGCGCTGCTCTGGTCGGCGCTGCCGCTGGAAGAGATGGTGCGCGTCGGCAAGCCCCGGCGGCTCGTCTTCTCCTCGTACGGGCTTCGCGAAGGATGCCTGTTCGAGAAGCTGTCGCCCGCCGTCAGGGGACAGGACCCGCTCCTGGCCTATGCCGGCGATCTCGCGGTCCGCCAGGCGCGCTTCGCCCCCGACGTCGAGGCGATCGTCGGCTGGCTCGCACCGGTCGTGCCGCCGAGCTTTCCCGACCGCCTGGTGCGCGCCGCGGTCTTGCTCGGCGACATCGGCTGGCAGGATCACCCCGACTACCGCGCCGAGCACGCTTTCTGGCGGATCCTTCATCTGCCCGTGGTCGCGATCGAGCACCGCGAGCGTGCGCTCCTCGCGCTCACCGTGCATGTTCGCTACCACGGCCACATCGAGGCCGATCTGCTCGCCTCGGTCCGAAGCCTGCTGGCGCCCGGAGATGCCGAGGCGGCGCTGACGCTAGGGCTTGCGCTCCGGCTCGGCTACACGCTCGCCGGCGGCGACTCGCACGCGCTGGCCGACGTCAGGCTCGCGACCGAGCGCCGGAACCTGTCGCTGACCTTCCGCGGCGAGCGTCGCAAGCTTGCCGGAGACGTCGTCGGCCGGCGTCTCGAGGCACTTTCCGACGCCCTGAAGAACGTCGGCAAGATCAAGTAGGCGATGGCGAAGTTCAGCATCTACCTGAAGAACCATCCGCACGGCAGCCTGGTCACCATCGGCGACATCCTGCAGCCGCTCGCCGCCGGGCTCGCCGAGGCCGGCCATTCGGTCCAGTACGAGAACAACTTTCTCTACAATCGGCCGGTCGTGAACCTGATGGTCGAGTTCTTTCCCGACCGGGAGTTTGTCGACAGCGTGATCGAGCGCAAGCGTGCGCTGGGCGACGATTTCCCGTTCGGCGTGCTCGTCACCGAGGACATCGGCGACCCGTCGGTCATGGACAATCCGTCCTTCCCCGACCGGCGCGCCCACCTCCTGCGCATCCTCGAGGTCGCGGACTTCGTCTGGTCCCTGGTTCCGATCACGGACTACCGGCGCTTCGTGCCCGATCCGCAGCGGGTTGCGCTGCTGAAGCTCGGATACGTGCATGGGCTCGCCGAGAAGCGCCGCCCCGGCGGTCAGGACATCGACGTCCTCGTCTATGGCCAGACCGTGCCCCGACGCGAGGCGATCATGGCCGATCTCGGCAGGAGAGGCTGGAACGTCCGGTCGACCTTCGGCGCGATGCCCGACTACATCCGCCTCGACATGCTGCGGCGAACCAAGATGATCCTCGACATCCGCCGGGCCGAGTGGGTGCGTTTCAACTCACCGAGCCGGATCGTCGCGGGACTCCATGCCGGCGTCACGGTCGCCGCCGAGCATTTCGACACCGGGGTCCTGGGCTATCTGTTTTCCTATTGCCGCGCGGCGCCCTATGCCGAGCTCGCGGATGCGATCGACCAGCTGCTCAAGAGCGACGCAGTCGGTTTCGGCATCGACGCCCAGCGCCGCTTCCGCATGGAGGCGCCGATGCGCGCGTTCCTGAAGGAGCCGCTGGCCGCCGCAGGCTTGTCAGGCTGAGCGACTCGCGCCATATGCATCCCATGAACCGTGGCACTTGGCTCGCCGGCCTGCTGATCGTAGGGAGCGCGGCCGCCGCGCATGCCCAGCAGGGCGGCGGGCGTATCATCACGACGAGTTCGCATCCCTATTGGGAAGTCGGGGCGCTGGACCAGGATCTCTCTACCGAGTGCGCCCGCGGCAACTTCAACCAGGTGCAGCCGGGCAAGCTCAAGGTGGTGTTCAACGGCTCGATCGGGCCGGCGATCCTCGGCGTCGCGACCAACCAGTACAATCTCTACGATCCGAAGGCGAAGGCGAAGGCCGACACCTCCTATTTCTTCTTCCGCGACAAGACCGGCGCCTGCGAGGTCTACCGCTTCGCCAAGGGCGAGGAGCAGAAGAAGCAGGGCGCACTGCCGATGGACTACAGCCCCTACCGCTCGGTCATCGAGGACGCCTACAAGGGCTGGAAGACTGACGAGAGCGTCAAGAACCGCCCGACC
>CAZZLX010000437.1:0-4024 GCA_964655235.1 uncultured Rhizobium sp. | reverse complement strand
AGCCCTACCGCGTCCTCGCGCGCAAGTACCGGCCCGCCACCTTCGCCGAGATGATCGGCCAGGAGGCGCTGGTCCGGACGCTCTCCAACGCCTTCGCCTCGGGCCGCATCGCACACGCCTTCGTGCTGACGGGGGTGCGCGGCGTCGGCAAGACGACGACCGCGCGTATCATCGCGCGCGCGCTCAACTGCGTCGGTCCCGACGGCAATGGCGGGCCGACGATCAGCCCTTGCGGGGTGTGCACCCATTGCACCGCGATCGCCGAGGACCGGCACGTCGACGTGCTGGAGATGGACGCGGCCAGCCGCACCGGCGTCAACGACATCCGCGAGCTGCTCGACGGGGTGCGCTACAAGCCGGTCTCGGCCCGCTACAAGGTCTACATCCTCGACGAAGTGCACATGCTGTCGACGCCGGCCTTCAATGCGCTGCTGAAGACGCTTGAGGAGCCGCCGCCGGACGTGAAGTTCATCTTCGCGACCACCGAGATCCGCAAGGTGCCGGTCACGGTGCTGTCGCGCTGCCAGCGCTTCGACTTGAAGCGCATCGAGCTCGCCGAGCTGGCCGCCTATCTCGGCAACATCGCGACCAAGGAAGGCATCGAGTCCGAGCCGGGCGCGCTCCGACTGCTTGCCCGTGCCGCGGAGGGCTCGGCGCGCGATGCGCTCTCGCTGCTCGATCGCGCCATCGCCCTGGGCGGCTCGGAGAAGGTCGCGGAGTCCGAGGTCTCGGAGATGCTGGGTCTCGCCGACCGCGGCCAGCTGATCGACCTGTTCCAGGCGTCGATGGAAGGCCGTATCGCGGACGCACTCGACATCGTCGGCAAGATGTATCGGGTCGGCGCCGATCCGAGCCAGCTTGTGCAGGACCTGCTCGAGTTCACCCATCTCGTGAGCCGGCTCAAGCTCGCGCCAGACGCCGCCGGCGATCTCGGCCTGGCCGAGGTCGAGGCGACGCGCGGCAAGGAGCTGGCCGCCAAGCTCGGCGTGCCGGCGCTGACCCGCGCCTGGCAGATGCTGCTGAAGGGCCTCGCCGAAGTGCAGCAAGCGGAATCCTCCCTGCCTGCGCTGGAGATGGTGCTGATCCGTCTGGCTCATGTCGCCGACCAGCCGACGCCGGGCGAGCTCGTGCGCCGCCTGCAGGCGGCGCCGGCTCAGGCCTCCAGCCCTGCCTCCCCGCAGCGGCCTGGCGGAGGCGGCGGAGCGCGGGCTGTCGCTGGCGGTGCGCCGGTCGTCGCGCTCGCGGCCCAGGCGGCACCGGTGTCGGCTCAGGTGCCGGCGACCTTCGAGGCTATCGTGGCGCTGTTCGCCGAACGCCGCGAGGCGCTGATCCAGGCGCAGCTCGAATCCTACGCGCATGTGGTGAAGCTGGAGCCGGGACGCCTAGAGATGCGCCTCGATCCCGGCGCCTCCGCCGATCTCGCCAACAAGGTCGGCCTCCGCCTTTCCGAATGGACCGGGATCCGCTGGTTCGTCAGCCTCTCGACCGCCGAGGGCGAGAAGACGCTGAGCGAGAAGCGCGAGGCGGCCGAGCTCGACCGCTTCGAGCGCGCGCGATCGTTGCCGCTTGTACAGGCGGCGCTCGGTGCCTTTCCCGGCGCAGAAATCGTCGCCGTTCGCGACCTCGATGAAGAAGAACCGCCGGTCGTGGCCGAGGAGCCGCCGCCGGATGATGGAGACATGGACGCATGAATATCGCGAAGATGATGAAGCAGGCCCAGCAGGCTCAGGCCAAGATGCAGGAGATGCAGGCCAAAATCGCCGCTCAGGAGGTCCAGGGCCAGTCGGGCGCCGGCATGGTCAAGATCACGATGACCGGCGGGGGCGAAATGCGACAGGTGAAGATCGATCCGTCCCTGGTCGTGCCCTCGGACGTCGAGGTGCTGGAAGACCTGATCGTCGCCGCCTGCAACGACGCCAAGACCAAGGCCGACGAGATGCAGAAGAAGGCGATGGCCGAGGTGATGGGCGGCATGGGCCTGCCGCCCGGCATGAAGATGCCGTTCTGAGGGCCTCTTTTTGACCCTCAACTCCGGCGCCGCGATCGAGCGGCTGATCCGTCTTCTCGCCAAGCTTCCGGGGCTCGGGCCGCGCTCGGCCCGCCGTGTGGCGCTGCACCTGATCAAGCGGCGCGAGAGCCTGATGCTGCCGCTGGTCGAGGCGATCGAGGCGACCGCGAACGAGGTCCGCACCTGCTCGCTCTGCGGCAATCTCGACACTTCGGATCCGTGTGCGATCTGCGCCGACGAGAAGCGCGATGCCGGCACGCTCTGCGTCGTCGAGGAGATCGCCGATCTCTGGGCGCTGGAGCGGGCGCACGCGTTCAAGGGGCGCTACCACGTGCTCGGCGGCACGCTCTCGGCGCTCGACGGCGTGGGGCCGGAAGATCTCGGCATCGGCCGGCTGGTGGACCGGGTGAAGGGCGGCCAGGTGCGCGAGGTGATCCTTGCGACCAATGCCACGGTCGAGGGCCAGACCACGGCGCACTACATCGCCGACAAGCTGGCTGGATCCGGTGCCCAGGTGACCCGGCTCGCCCATGGTGTGCCGCTCGGCGGCGAGCTCGACTATCTGGACGACGGCACGCTGACGGCCGCGCTCAAGGCACGCCGTCCGGCCTGAGGCTTACGGAAGAACGTCTACGCGCGCGTCAGCGCACGTAGACGTGGACTTCGGCGTTCTGGGCCTGGGTCGAGGTCGTGGACGAGAGCTGCACTCTGGTCGCCGGCAGCCCCATCTCGGTCAGGGAGCGCAGCACCGACTCGGCATTGCGCTTGGCGTTGGCCGAGTTCAGCGTCACCTGGGCCGCGTTGCCGCGCGACGGGCTGACCGCCACGAGGTCGAAGGCGGCGTCGGGCCGGCGCTCGAGGGCGCGGCTGACCGCCGTGTAGAGCGCCTGCTGGTAGTCGACGCGGGCGCGGTCGAAGCGGATCACGACCAGCGGGCGGCGGCCTTCGGTCATGGTCGAGCCGGCCGAGGCGGCCATCGATGCGGAAGCCGGCATCGGCGCGGCCGAGGCGAAGGCGCGGTTGCCGAGGCCCTGGCCCAGCAGCTCGCCGTTCTTGATGCCGACCGACAGCGAGGCGAGGTTGCTGCGCTCGCTATTGAGGTACGCGGTCTGCCGCTGCAGGTCGCCGTTGAGCTCGTTCAGGATGCGGTCGAGGGCGACCACGGTCCGGTTGACGTCGTCTTCCAGGGTGGCGAGCGCGCGATGGTCCTCGTCGACGGCGCCGGCGAGCCCGTAGGTCGCGCGCGCGGCCTCCAGCATGAAGGCGGCGAGCGAGGAGTCGGCGGCGACCCGGGTCGACAGCGAGTTCATGTTCGCGATGTCGAGGTTGAGCGTGTCGAGCTGTGCCTGAGCCTGGGCCCACTGCTGCTGCAGGATCGGGTTGCCGGGCGTGGTGCCGACCTGGAGGCGGGCCTGGACCGCGGCGACCGTTCCGTAATAGGCGGCGGCGTTCTGGGCGGTGGTCACCCGGATGGCCTGGAGGTCGGCCATGTGCTGGTTGATCGAGGCCTGGAGGCGGCCGAGGTCGCCGCGCATCTGCGCAACTTTCTGGCCGACAAAAGTGTTCGACGGCTGAGCCGTTCCCTGTGTCACCACCGTCTGGGTGGTCATGACCGCCGGCTGCAAAGCCTGCTGGGAGCGGATCTCGTTCTGAGACGGGGGAATATCGACCCTGACGGCCTGCCGGGACGTGTCGCCCGAAAGCGACGGCCAGAGCGCGTCCGAGGTGAACGAGCATCCGGAGAGCAGCAGCGCGCCGACAAGGCCGGGGCTGACGAGTTTTTTGAAGCCGCTTTGCATCTCGGACCCAGTCTTTATCTGACTTCTTGCCCCCGGGCACCGGCGCAGTGCAGCTGACACCGCGTCGCCCCCACCGCGTGACCGCTGGCTAACCACTTAATTTTGCGGCGATACTACCGAAAGCCCCCCAGGGTCACAAGTCGCTTTTTCCCAAGTTGAACCGCAGTTTGCCGAAGCCTGCTCAATCCGGCATTCAATCCGCGCAATCCCGCTTGCC
>CAZZLX010000436.1:0-4049 GCA_964655235.1 uncultured Rhizobium sp. | reverse complement strand
CTCATCCGCCAACCGCTGGGCGCTGATGCACGAACTGCGCGGGGTGCCGGAGCCGGGCCTCGACCAGCTCGTCGCCAAGATGGCGCCGGTCGATCTCTTGCTGGTCGAGGGCTTCAAGCGCCACGCCCACGACAAGCTCGAGGTCTTCCGCCGCGCCAATGGCAAGCCGCTGATGCATCCCGACGACCCCCATATCGTCGCCATCGCCAGCGTCGATCCGCTGCCCGAGGCGAGGGTGCCGGTGTTGTCGCTCGACGATGCCGCCGGGATCGCCCGCTTCATCCGGCGCCACACGGGCCTCGCCTGATGGCGCAGCTCAGCGACGACTGCTTCGCCTTCGGCGGCAAGCTGCTGCCGCTCGAAGATGCGCTGGCCAGACTCAAGGACGTGTTTCCGCCGGTGGCGGAGATCGAGCGGGTGAAGCTGGACCTGGCCGTCGGACGCATTCTCGCCGCTGACCTGACCGCCCCCATAGACGTGCCGGCGCACGATAACTCGGCGGTCGATGGGTATGCCTTCGTCCACGCCGATCTCGCCTCTAGCGGACCGACACGGCTCGAGCTCGTCGGGCGCGCCGCAGCCGGGCATCCGCTCGCGCATGTGCCGGCACGCGGCACCGCGGTCCGCATCTTCACGGGCGCGCCGATGCCGACCGGTTTCGACAGCGTGCTGATGCAGGAAGACGCGACGCTCGACGGCAATGCCGTGGTGGTGCCGCCAGGTCTCAAGCCAGGCGCCAACCGCCGTTTCGCGGGCGAGGACTGCCGGCGCGGATCGGTCGCGGTCGCGGGCGGCACGCGGCTTCGCGCACAGGAGATCGGCCTCGCCGCGGCCTTCGGCTTGACCGAGCTCCCTGTCCGCCGGCGCCTCAAGGTCGCGGTCCTGTCGACGGGAGACGAGGTCGCGGAGCCGGGTGCGCCGCTCGCCGCGGGACAGATCTACGATTCCAACCGCCGCACGCTGACGGCGCTGCTGACCGGCCTGGGCGCCGAGGTCAGCGACCTCGGCATCATCGAGGATCGGCCCGAGCATATTCGTCGCCGCCTCGCCGAAGCCGCCCAAGGCCACGACGCGATCGTTACCTCGGGCGGCGTCTCCGAGGGCGAGGAGGATCACATCCGCGGCGGCGTCGCCGAGCTCGGCCGCCTGCACTGGTGGCGGATCGCGATCAAGCCGGGACGCCCGGTCTCGGTCGGGCAGATCGGCACGACTGCGTTCCTCGGCCTTCCAGGCAACCCGGCGGCGACGATGACGACGTTCTTCATGGTGGCCCGCCCGCTGCTGCTGCAGATCGCCGGCGCGGCATCTAAGCCGCAGGTGCGGCTGACCGTTCGTGCAGGCTTCAGCCAGAAGAAGAAAACGGGACGCGTCGAATACGTGCGCGTGCGGCTGGAGGCCGGACCCGACGGGCCGGTCGCGCGGCGCTTCCCGCGGGAAGGCGCCGGCCTGCTGTCCTCCATGGTATGGTCCGACGGCCTCGCCGAGCTGCCGCTCGATCTCGAGCGCCTTGAGGAAGGCACATGGGTTGACTATCTGCCGTTCGCGGAGATGAGCTGACGTGAAGCTTCTGTATTTCGCCTGGGTTCGTCAGCGGATCGGCGTCGCCGAGGAAGAGGTGACGCCGCCGGCGAACGTGCTGACGGTGGCCGAGCTGATCGAGTGGCTGAAGAGCCGCGGCGGCGGCTATGCCGCGGCCTTCGCCAATCCGGCGGTGGTCAAGGCGGCGGTGAACCAGGAGTTCGCGAAGCCCGATCGTAAGCTCGCGCCTGGCGACGAGATCGCGCTGTTCCCGCCGATGACGGGAGGCTGAGCGCATGATCCGCGTGCAGGCCGAGGACTTCGACGTCGGCGACGAGATCGACCGGCTGACCTCGGGCCGAACGCATATAGGCGGCATCGCTACCTTCCTCGGACTTGTCCGGGACATGGCGAAGGGCAAGCCGGTCACCTCGATGACGCTCGAGCATTTTCCCGGCATGACCGAGAAGGAGCTGGCGAAGATCGAGGCCGAGGCCTTGGCGCGCTGGCCGCTCGACGCCAGCCTGATCATCCACCGCTACGGCCGGCTCGAGCCCGGCGACCGCATCGTCTTCGTCGCCACGGCCTCGGCGCATCGCGAGGCGGCGTTCGAAAGCTGCATGTTCCTGGTCGACTATCTGAAGACCCAGGCTCCGTTCTGGAAGCTCGAAGAAGGAGCCGGCGCCGCCGACTGGGTCGAGGCGCGCGAGAGCGACGACCTGGCGCGCGCCAGGTGGGAGAAGACGTCCGCGGGCACGTCCTCGACCTGACGTCTTCGATGACCGCCATCGCCCTGTCGGAACATCGCAAGGCCGTCGTCCTGCATCCTGCCGCGGCGGCGGGCTACCTCGGCGCCGCCGCCGCGCTTCGGGACCTTGGCGGCCGGGATCTGTCGCTCGTCAGCTACGACCGCGCGCTCGCGATCGAGCCAGGGAACACCCAGGCGCTCTGCAACAAGGGCGTCGTCCTTCTCGAGCTCGGGCGGGCGGCCTCGGCGCTCGGCTGCTACGACGCGGCGCTTGCGATCGAGGCCGACCATGTCGGCGCTCTTCTCAACCGGGTGGTGGCGCTTTCCGAGTTGGGGCGGCTGTCCGAGGCGAGGCGCACCTGCCGGCGGATCCTCGCCGCTTTGCCGGCCCAGGTCGACGCGCTGAACGAGCTCGGCCTGGCGCTCAAGAGAACCGGCGCGTCGGCGACGGCGCTGGCCAGCTTCGATCGCGCACTCGCGATATGGCCAGGCTCCGCCGACGTCCTCTGCAATCGAGGCGTGGCGCTCGAAGACCTGAAGCGGGACGAGGCCGCGCTCGCCAGCTACGACCGCGCGATCGGGTTCGAGGCACGTCATCTCCAGGCGCTCAGCAACCGGATCATCGTGCTCCAGCGCCTTGGACGCTTCGACGAAGCCCTCCAAGACAGCGACCGCGTGCTGGACATCGATCCCCATCAAGTCGCCGCCCTGATGGGTCGCGGCAACGCGCTGGCGGCGATGGCCCGGCACGGCCAGGCGGCATCGAGCTTCGCCCGCGCGATCGCGCTGTTGCCGGATCATGCGGCCTGCCTTCGTAACCGGGGCAACTCGCTGCTCTTTCAGGGGCAGGTTTCCGGCGCACTCGTCTCCCTGCGCCGCGCGCAGGCAGCGAGCCCGGACGACGCCGACATCCATTCGAACATCGTGTTCGCCCTCGACTTCAGCCTGGATGCCGGCTTTGAAGAGCAGCAGGCGGCGCGCCGCAGATGGTTCGAGGTCTTCCGCCGTGGTCTGCCGACGACGCTCGCCGGGCATGCCAACGACAGGGATCCGACGCGCCGCCTGCGTCTCGGCTACGTCTCCGCCGACTTCAAGCGGCACTCGGCGGCTTTCATCTTCGGCCCGATCATCGCACGCCACGACCGTTCGGCGTTCGAGATCACCTGCTATTCCAACGTGCCGCATCCCGACGGGAGGACGCACGAGTTCGAACGCATGGCCGACCGGTGGCGGGTGGTCTCGCACTTGGCGGATGACGAGGTGGCGGCAGCTGTGCGTGCCGACAGTATCGACATCCTGATCGATCTTTCGGGGCATTCGGCCGGTCATCGGCTGGGCGTCTTCGGGCGGAAGCCCGCGCCGGTCCAGGTAACCGCCTGGGGCCTCGGCACCGGGAACGGCATGCCGATGGTCGACTACCTCTTTTCCGATGCGGTCTCGATCCCGCAGGAGGTCCGTCATCTCTTCGCCGAGACGGTCATCGATCTCCCGCTCAGCATGACGTTCGAGGCACCGGCCTACGCGCCCGCGGTTGCGCCCCTGCCTGCGTTGTCGAAGGGCCACGTCACGTTCGGCTGCTTCAATCGTCTTGCCAAGGTTTCCAAGCCGGCGATGCGCGTGTGGGCCGAGGTGTTGACCTCGGTGCCCGGATCGCGCCTGATCCTGAAGGACCCGCCGCTCGACGATCCGAGCGTCCGTGCCGGCCTCGCCGAGGCGTTCGCGTCCCTGCGCGTCGATCCAGCTCGGATCGACATGCGCGGGCGCACGCCGCATGCCGAGCACC
>CAZZLX010000435.1:0-4049 GCA_964655235.1 uncultured Rhizobium sp. | reverse complement strand
GCGTCTTGCGCGACCTGGGTCTCGGTCCAGCATGGCGGCGGCGTAGGGATGGGCTTCTCGCAGCACTCCGGCATGGTGATCCTCTGCGACGGCACCGACGATGCCAAAAGGCGGCTTGAGCGCGTTCTGTGGAACGATCCGGCCTCCGGCGTCATGCGTCATGCGGACGCCGGCTACGACGAGGCAATTGCCTGCGCCCGGGAGCAGCAGCTCGATCTTCCGATGCTCGGGCGGTAACTGGGAACGCATCGTCGCCGGCCGGCATTTCCATGTAAGTCATGGAGGCGCGGATGAAGTCGACGAACTACAAGAGCCGGACGCTCGAGAACCGGCTGCTGAAGCCCGAGACGTTGATGATGGGCTACGGTTATGCGCCGGGCCTATCCGAAGGTGCACTCAAGCCGCCGATCTTCCTTACGTCGACTTTCGTCTTCAAGTCGGCGCAGCAGGGGAAGGACTTCTTCGACCTGACCGCGGGCCGCCGGAAGCCGCGGCCGGGCGAAAAGGCGGGCCTGGTCTATTCGCGCTTCAACAACCCCAACTTCGAGATCCTCGAAGACCGGCTCGCGATCTGGGACGAAGCGGAGAAGGCGGCGGTCTTCGCCAGCGGGATGGCGGCGATCTCGACCCTGCTGCTGACCTTCGTCCGCCCCGGCGACACGATCCTGCACAGCAGGCCGCTCTACGGCGGCACCGAGACGCTGGTCCGAAACCAGCTGACCGCCTTCGGCATCACGCCGTTCGGCTTCGCCGACGGCACCCGCAAGACCGAGATTGCGGCGGCGGCCGATGAGGCGATGGCGAGAGGCCGCGTCGGCTTCATCATGCTGGAGACGCCGGCCAATCCGACCAACGGCCTCGTCGATCTCCGCGCCGTCGCCGAGGTCCGAGACGAGATCGCTGCGCGGCAAGGCCATCGCCCGCCGATCGCCGTCGACAACACGCTGATGGGACCCATGTACCAGAAGCCGCTGAAGCACGGCGCCGATCTCGCCCTCTATTCGCTCACCAAGTACGCGGGCGGCCACAGCGACCTCGTTGCGGGTGGCATCTGCGGCTCGGAAGAGCTGATCCGGAAGGTCATCCTGCTGCGCGGGGCGCTGGGCACGCAGCTCGATCCGCACTCCTGCTGGATGCTTCTACGGTCGTTGGAGACACTCGGTATCCGCACCGAGCGAGCGAACGACAATGCGCTTAAGGTCGCCAAATACCTGCGCGCGCACCCGAAGATCGCCGACGTTCACTATCTTGGCTTTCTGAAAGATGGCGATCCGCGCAAGGCCGTCTACGACCGCCAGTGCGTGGCACCCGGTTCGACCTTCTCCTTCGAGGTGAAGGGCGGCGAGGGCGAAGCCTTCGCCTTTCTAGACAAGTTGGAGATCATGAAGCTCGCGGTCAGCCTGGGCGGCACCGAGACGCTGATCTCGCATCCAGCCTCGACCACGCATTCCGGCGTGCCGAAGGCGTTGCGCGAGGAGATCGGGCTCAGCGACGCGACGATCAGGATCTCGGTCGGGATCGAGAACGCGACCGACCTGCTGACCGACCTGGAGCAGGCATTGGCCTAGATCGGCGCGATGTTGGTGCCGTCCTTGAACCAGGCATCCAGCGTGCGGATCGTGAGCTCGATCGCGTCTTCCGAGGTCTCATGCGTCGATCCGGCGCGATGCGGCGTGATCACCACGTTGTCGAACTCGAGAAGCTTGGGCGGCACCGCCGGCTCGCCGTCGAGTACGTCGAGACCGGCGCCCCAGAGCTTGCCGGAAGCGAGTGCCGCAATCAGCGCGTCCTGATCGATGATCGAGCCGCGGCCGAGGTTGACGACGATGGCGTGCGGCGGCAGCGCCGCAAGTACCTCGGCATTCACCAAGTGGCGCGTCTCGGCGCCGCCGGGTGCGGCGATCGCCAGATGGTCGGACATCGCTGCCAGCTCGCGGACGCTGCTTGCATAAGTGTAGGGCAGGTCGCTGCGCTTCTTGCGATTGTGATAGGCGACCCTCATCCGGAAGCCTTCCGCGCGCTTGGCGATCGCAAGACCGATCGAGCCGAGGCCCAGGATGCCGAGGCGCTTCGCGGTGATCCGGTTGACGAAGGGGAAGGGCTCCTTGCCCCACTTGCCGGCACGCACGAAGCGGTCGCCGCGCGTCGTACCCCGCGAAACGTCCAGAAGCAGCGCCATCGCCATGTCGGCGACGCATTCGTCGGCGAGTCCGGCAAGGTTGGCGGCGGCGACGCCTGCACTCTTGAGCGCAGGCAGGTCGAGCTGGTCGTAGCCGATGCCCAAGTTGAGCACGAAGCGGAGCTTCGGCAGCGTGGCCGGCGTTCGGGCACCGACCCTGTTGGCGGCGATCACGACCGTGGCCTTCTGCTTCAGACCTTCCGGCAGGGCGTCGAGCTCGGCCTCGCTGGCGATCCGTTGGAACGGAAAGCGCTTGGCCACGCCTTCGCTCATGCGAGGCGACATGGCGCCGATCAGGATGATGTCGGGCATCTCTCAACCTTGGTACGGCGGCTTCGCCAGCGGCGTCACCTTCACGCGGTCGCCCGCGATGTCGAGCTCGTAGGAGCCGGAAAGCACGTCCTCACGGACAATCGAGTGGTCGGCGCGGACATAGCTCATCACGACCGATGTACCTAGCATGTCGCTGTAGCCGGACGAGGTGACCTCGCCGACAGGCTTGCCGTCCTTGAGCAGCCCCTCACCGCCCCAGGGAAAAGCAGCAGGGTCGTCGACCTTGAACAGGCCGAGGCGCTTCATGCACCCGGCGTCGCGCTGGCGCAGCAGGGCGTCCCGGCCGATGAAATCTACTTCCTTGTCCAGCTTGACCGCATACATGAGCCCCGCTTCGAGCGGCGTGTCGTCGGGCGTGAGCTCGGCGCCGAAGCCGCGGCGACCCGCCTCGATCCGAAGCGCGTCGAGCGCGTGGTAGCCCGCATCGCGGAGCCGGTGTGCCGCGCCGGCCTCGACCAGCGCGTCATAGGCGGTCGCGGCGAACTCGGTCGCGACGTAGAGCTCATAGCCCGGTCCGCCGACATAGGCCGAGCGGGCGGCAAGCGCCACGGCGTAGCCGACATCGATCATCCCGGTCATGCCCGGCGCGATCGAAACCTCGCCGGATCCCACATCTCGCAGCAGCGCATCGGCCTTCGGTCCCATTACCGAGAGCACCGACCAGCTCGAGGTGACATCGGTCAGGATCGCCCGATCGTCGCCGATGCGGCGGCGGATCCAGTCGGCATCGCGGGTCGCTTGCGCCGTGCCGGTGACGACGAAAAAGCTGGTCTCGCCGAGGCGCGTGACCGTCAGGTCGCTCTCGAAGCCGCCGCGGCGGTTCAGCATCGCGGTGTAGACCATCTTGCCGACGGGAACATCGATCTGGTTGGCGCAGAGCCGCTGCAGCACCTTGAGCGCATCCGGCCCGTCGAAGCGGTACTTGGCGAACGAGGTCTGGTCGAAGACCACGACGTCGCGGCGCGTCGCGCGTTGCTCGGCACGCACGGCGCCGAGCCAGCCCGGCGCGCTGAAGCTGAGCTTGCCTTCCGGGCCGAAATAAAGCGGCCGCTCCCAGCCGAGCTTGGCGCCGAACTGCGCCCCCTTGGCCTTCAGGCGATCGTAAAGCGGCGAGCGCCGAAGCGGCCGCGCCGACCGCATCTCCTGCCGGGGCCAACGCATCGCGTAGTGGAGGCCGAGCGTCTCGACCGTGCGTTCCTTGAGGTGCCGAACGTTGGAGTAGAATGGCGCGAAGCGCCTGATATCGGCTTCCCAGAGATCGGCGGTCGGCTCGCCGGCGACGATCCACTCGGCGGTGAGGCGGCCGGCGCCGCCGGCATTGGCGATGCCGCCCGAGTTGAACCCGGCGGCGACGAAGAACCCCGCGACGCCCGGTGCCTCGCCCAGGATGAAGTGTCCGTCCGGGGTGAAGCTCTCGAGACCGTTCAGCAGCTGGCGCACCTCGGCCTTCTCGAGGATGGGCGTCCGGTGCAGCGCGTTCTCCATCAGGATCTCGAACTGGTCCCAGTCCTCGGGCAGCAGCTGGAACTCGAACTTG
>CAZZLX010000434.1:0-4053 GCA_964655235.1 uncultured Rhizobium sp. | reverse complement strand
AGTAGACCGCCCACGGCACTTCCATCACGCCCTTGAGGTTCGAGCGGTAGGCGACCGGCTGGAAGAACTGGCCCAGCGGCACGTAGTGCACGAACTCGACGGCGCGGAGCTGGATCTTCTCGGCGATCGCCTTGCGCTTGGCGAGATCCGGCTCCTTGGTGAACTCGTCCTTCAGCTTCTCGATCTCGGGATCGCAGGGCCAGCCGAACCAGCTCTTGCGCTCGCAGAGGCCCGAGAGGTTGAAGTTGCCGACGGGCGGGCCCAACTCGTAGCCAGTCGAGTACGAGTGGTACATGCTCCAGCCGCCCTGGCCGATCGGGTCCTGCTTGGCGCGGCGCAGCAGCAGCTGGCCCCAGTCGATCGACTCGACCTCGACGTTCATGCCGATCTCGCGAAGCCGCTGGATCGTCACCTCGGTCAGGTCGCGGATGACCTTGAAGTCGGACGGCTGCAGGATCACGACCTTCTGGTTCGTGTAGCCGCCTTCCTTGAGCAGCGCCTTGGCCTTCTCGATGTTCGGCTTCTTGAAGCCCTCGGTGCCGGCCTCGCTGGCATACAGCGTGCCGCAGACCAGCCAGGCATTGCAGGTCTTGTAGTAGGCCGGATCGCCGCCGATCGCCGACGCCATGTAGTCTTCCTGGTTCAGCGCGTAGAGCAGCGCCTGCCGGGTCTTCATGTTGTCGAAGGGCGGGATGATGAAGTTCGGACGAAGGAAGGCACCGAAGCCGGACTTGTTGTGGATGGCGACGGTGATGTCCTTGTTCTTCTTCAGCATCGGCACGAGGTCGCCCGGAGGCGACTCGAAGAAGTCGACCTCGCCCGACATCAGCGCGTTGGCCGCGGTGGTGGTGTCGGGGATGATGATCCACTCGACCCGATCGATCTTCGCGAGCTTGCCGCCGGCGTAGAAGTTGGCGGGCTCGGAGCGCGGCTTGTAGGTCGGGCTCTTGGTGAACACCACCTTGCCGCCGGGGACCCACTCGTCCTTCTTGAACAGGTAGGGGCCGGAACCGACGGTCTCGGTGACGGCGGTGTTGACGTCGACGTTGGCGTCCTTCTCGCGCATGACGAAGGTCGGCATCGAGACGGTCTTGGAAAGCGAGTCGAGCGTCAGCCCGAAGGGTTCGCGCAGCTTCAGCGTGAAGGTCAGATCGTCGACCGCCGCCAGCGTCATGCCGAGGTCGATCATCTTCTTGCCGCTGATGTCGCGGCCGGCCCAGCGTTTGAGCGAGGCGATGACGTCGGCGGACTTGACCGGCTGGCCGTCCGAGAACACGAGGCCCGGGCGCAGCTTGAACGTGTAGGTCAGGCCGTCGGCGCTGACGTTGAAGCTCTCGGCCATCTGCGGCTGCGGACGCTCGTCCTTGTCGACCGCGAGCAGCACGTCATAAGCCATGTAGGCGAACTCGGTCGTGATGCCCGAGTTGTTGACGAAGGGATCGAGCACGCGGACATCCGCCTGCGGGACCACCTTCAGCACCTTCTGCGCATCCGCCGGCGCCGGCGCCATCAGCGCCGCCGCGGCGACCGCGCCTATCACGCAGGCGACGCGTCCTCCGAACCTCGTCATGCAACACTCCCCGTTAAGGCATTTCCCATAGGAAAGTCTGCGCCCGCGTTTCGTCACTGGCAATAGGCGGCGGAATGCAACGGAATGCGCTCAGTCCGCGGCTTTTTCCCGTTCTGCGGGTGGCGCCAGCCGGTGGCCGCTGACTTCGGCGCCGGCGTCGTGGGCGAGCGGCAGGAAAAACAGGATGGAGGCGAGCGAGACGATCGCGATCCCGGCGAAGGCGGGCAGGAAGTCCGACGCGCCGACCGTGCCGGTTCCGTTGAGGACGATGGTGATGTGGAGAACCATTGCGCCGAAGGCGACGCCGACGCTCTGCGCCAGCTGCTGCATCATGCTGCCGAGGCTGGTCGCCCGGCTCATGCGTTCGTGCGGCACATCGGCGAAGCTCAACGCTTGCATCGCGGTGAACTGCAGGGAGCGGAAGAAGCCGCCGATCAGCAGCACCAAGAAGATGAACCAGTGCGGCGTCGCCGGCTCGAAGAACCCGTTGACCAGCAGGAAGCCGCTCGAGACGACGACGTTCCACACCAGGACCCGGCGGAACCCGAGGGCGCGGATGAAGGGACCTGCGGCGAACTTCATCGTCAGCGCGCCGGCGGCGGCGGCGAAGGTGATGAGGCCGGAAGAGAGCGCCGAAAGCCCGAAACCGACCTGCAGCATCATCGGCAGCAGGAACGGCAGAGCGCCGATTCCGGCGCGGAAGAAGAAGCCGCCGATCACCGCTGCCCGATAGGTCGGGATCGTGAACAGGCGAAGGTCGACGATGGGCGCGGCGGTGCGGCGGGCGTGCTGCATGTAGGCGAGGGCGGCGACGCTTCCGGCGGCGATCAGCGCGATCGTAACCCAGTCGTCCACCGCGCCGCGACCGATGGTCTCGAGGCCGAAGACGAGGCCTGCCAGCGAAAGCGACGTCAGCATGAATCCGGCGAGGTCGAGCTGGCCCGGATGCGGCTCGCGCACCTCCGGGATCAGAAGGGTCACCAGCAGAATGCCGACGATCCCGATCGGGATGTTGATCAGGAATATCCAATGCCAGGTGAAGTACGTGGCGATGAAGCCGCCGAGCGGCGGTCCGATCAGCGGCCCCATCAGCGACGGGATCGTCAGGTAGGCCATCGCGCTGACCAGCGCCGCCTTGGGCACGTTCCGCAGCAGGACGAGGCGGCCGACCGGGATCATCATCGATCCGCCGGCGCCCTGCAGGATCCGGCCGATGACGAGGTGCGCCAACGATTCCGAAAAGGCGCAGGCGATCGAGCCGACCATGAAGCCGAAGATGGCGAAGCGAAACACGGTGCGGGCGCCGAAGCGATCCGCGGCCCAGCCGCTCAGGGGAACAAAGACCGCGAGCGCCAGCAGGTAGGAGCTGATCGCGAGGTTGAGGCGGAGAGGATCCTCGCCGAGCGACCGGCCGATCGCCGGCAGCGCCGTCGCGATCACCGTCGAATCCAGGTTCTGCATGAAGAAGGCCGTGGCGACGATCATCGGCACGACCCGGCTGAATTCCGGTCGGCTCGTCACGGCGTGCTCAAGCAGCGAATTCCCGGCGAATGGCTTCCGAGTGCTCGCCGACCTTCGGGAGGGGACGCAGCGCCAGATCGTCGCCGGCGATCGAGACGGGCGGGGCGATCAGGTCGATCGCGCCCGACGGCGTCTCGACCGGCAGCTTCCGGAGCTGGGGATGCTTCGAGAAGTCGGCGACCGTGTTGAGCCCGCCATAGGCGACCTGGGCCGCTTTCAGTCGGCGCTCGACCTCGGCACGCGGCAGCCTGGTCAGGATCGCTTCCATGCGCTCCTTGAGCTGATCGCGGTTCTTCACCCGCGCCAGGTTGTCGGCGTAGTCCGGCTCGGTCGCGAGGCCGGGCGCCTGCAGCACGTTGGTGCAAAGGCTGGCCCATTCGCGCTCGTTCTGGATCGAGACCAGCACCGCGCCGTCGGCGCAGCGATAGGGGCCATAGGGCGCGATCGACGGATGGTCGAGGCCGCTCCGCTCCGGCGCCTTGCCGCCATAGACGTGGTGCAGGTAGGGCACCGTCATCCAGTCCGCCATGCCGGCGAACAGCGAGGTCTTGATGCCGCGGCCTTCGCCGGTCCTCTCGCGGGAGTAGAGCGCCTGCAGAACGGCCGCGTGCGCCGCCATGCCGGCGGCGATGTCGCAGACGCTGACGCCGACCCGCGCAGGCGCTTCAGGCCCACCGTTGATCGAGCAGAGCCCGCTTTCGGCCTGGACCAGAAGGTCATAGGCCTTCATGTCGGCGTAGGGTCCGTCCTCGCCGTAGCCGGAGATGTCGACGGTGATCAGCCGCCTGTTCTTTTTCCTCAGCGCCTCGGAGCCGAAGCCGGCGCGCTCAGCTGCACCCGGCGCCAGGTTCTGGATGAAGACGTCGGTCTTGGCGAGGATGCGGGCGAGCAACGCCCGATCGTCGTCCTTCTTGATGTCGAGGGTAAGCGACTCCTTGCCCCGGTTGAGCCAGACGAAGTAG
>CAZZLX010000433.1:0-4054 GCA_964655235.1 uncultured Rhizobium sp. | reverse complement strand
GTCCGCGCCTCGAGGACCTGCCGGAGGTCGCCGAGCGGCTGAAGCAACTGGTGCCCGAGATCAAGGTGGCGCAGGCGCATGGCAGGCTGTCGCCGACCGCGCTTGAAGCGGTGATGACCGCTTTCGTCGATCGCGAATACGACCTCCTGTTGTCGACCAACATCGTCGAGTCGGGCTTAGACATCCCGTCGGCCAACACGCTGATCATCCATCGCGCCGACATGTTCGGCCTGTCCCAGCTCTATCAGCTGCGCGGCCGGGTCGGCCGGTCGAAGGTCCGCGCCTATGCCTACATGACCTTGCCGCCGAGCAAGAAGCTCACGGCGACCGCGCAACGTCGGCTAGAGGTCATGCAGACGCTCGATACGCTCGGCGCCGGCTTCGCGCTCGCCTCGCACGACCTCGACATCCGTGGCGCCGGCAATCTTCTCGGCGAAGAGCAGTCGGGCCACATCAAGGAAGTCGGCATCGAGCTCTACCAGCAGCTGCTGGAGGAGGCGGTCGCCAATGCGCGCGGCGGCGGTGACGAGGTCCAGGAGCAATGGACGCCGCAGATCTCGATCGGTACGCCGGTGCTGATCCCCGAGACCTACGTCGCCGACCTCTCGGTGCGGCTCGCCCTCTACCGACGCCTCTCGCTGCTGGTCGACCAGCAGGAGATCGACGCCTTCGCCGCCGAGCTCGTCGACCGCTTCGGCAAGCTGCCGGACGAGGTCTCGAACCTGCTGGAGATCATCCAGATCAAGCGTCTCTGCCGCACCGCTGGCGTTGAGAAGGTCGAAGCGGGTCCGAAGGGTGCGGTCATCACGCTCCGCCACAACACCTTCGCTAAGCCGGAGAAGCTCATCGACTTCATTGGCCGGCAGAAGGGGGCCGCCAAGGTCCGCCCCGATCAGAAGATCGTCTTTCAGCGCGGCTGGGAGAACGAGAGGGACCGCATCCAAGGCATGCGCCGCCTGATGGTCGATCTCGCCAAGATGGCGGCCTAGCGGATCGGGATCGCGGTCTCGAACGTCGCCTTGTCGAAATCGGTGACCAGCACGTCCAGGCGGATTGCCCAGGTTCCGGCGACTGCGAGCTCGGGCCCCTCGAGCAGATAGGCGCCGTTGTCCTCCGCCATGGGGCGGCGGATCGGCTCGATGCCGGCGGCCGGGTTCGACAGCTCGATCGTGACCTCCTTCGGCGGCGCGGGGAGGTCGAGACGCACGATGATCAGGTTGCGGCCGGGCGCGGCCGGCGTGATCTCTATCGCCGCGACATAGCCGCCCGATTCCATCCGTGCCGCCATGCCGTGCATGTGGCCGGCGTCGTGAGCGTGCAGATGCTCGCTGGCCGGCGGAGGCGTCTGCGAGAGCAGCACCGTGACGCCGAGGATGACTACGCCGAGGCCGAGTTCGGCGCGGATTATCGCAGCGAGTGCGGAGGACGCGCGCGGGAGTCGTGGTGTGAGGATCCATTTGTTGGCGGCGGCCATCGCCAGCAACCCGGTGACCAGCACCAGCTTGACCAGCAGCACCGTGCCGTAGCGCGAGCGCGTAAGATCCTCCCAGGTCGCCACATGTCGGAACACGAGGGCGATGCCGCAGAAGAGCAGGACGGGCACCGCGATCGTGGCGAGCGCAGAGAAACGGGCAACGAGCTGCTTCGTCTCCTTCCTCCTCTCGAGCCCATGGAGCAGGGGGATCAGCGAACCGAGCCAGAAGGACGCCAGCGTTGCGTGCAGCGCCAGCATCGGCACCGCGAGCAAGCGCGGGCTTGCCGTTCCGGTATGGCCGGTCAAGGCGACGCTCGAGATCGCGACGACGGCACCGGCGAGCATCAGCGGCCGCCAGTTGCGATCGAGACCGACGAGCAAGGCGGCGAGACCGAGGATCGCGACCGCGGCGCTCACGCCTCGTGTGGTGGAGGCGCCGAGCTGCCAGGTGCTGAGCCACAACAGGTCGGTCGCGGGGCCTCCGCGCAGGAGCCCGCCCTGGATCCCGACGACCAGCGCTGCCGACACCATCCCGATCTTGGCCAGACGGGCGAGGAGCGGCTGGAGAGCGGGGGCAGGCCGCACGAAAAGCTGCGAGAAGGCTCCACCCGCGGCCAGCATCAGGGCGATCGACAGCGCCATGCGGACGACGAAGAACGCGGTGTGCCAGCCCTGGTCGGCATCGGCCCGAGGCTCCGTCCATGAGGAAGGCGAGGCGCCGATCGCAAACATGAGCGAGCCCGAGATGGCGTGCGAGTCGAGCGACGTCGCGCGCCAGGAGGCGATATAGGTGCCGTCGGGGAGGCCCGACGGAAGAGGAATCGCGAGCGAAGCGTCGATCGCCAGCGCCTCGCGGGTCACGACGCCTCCGCCGCCGTCCAGGACCTGGACCGCGATCGGCGTCACCGGCTCGTTGAAGGTAAGAACCACAGCCTTCGGTGCAATTGCCATGACCTGGCGATCGGCGGGTTCCGTCGACAGCAGCACGGCATGCGCCGAGACCGGCGCCGCCCAGAGGACGGCGCCGATCAGCAGCAGCATGAGTGCCGCCAGGCGTCTCACGGCGTCGGCAGCAGCTTCAGGGCCGGTGCCGGCATCTTGTAGTCGTCGGACGACTTGCCGGGCGCCGGGATCTCGATCCAGCGATCGACGCCTTGCTCGCATTCCTGGACGACCGGTACATGGATCGTCTCCCCCGGCTTGTTGGGAAGCGATCCCCGGAACGCGAATTCGTCGTAGTGGGCATCGAGCAGCTTGCCGCCGCTCCAAACGATCTCGCGAACACCCTCGGTGATCTGGCCGCCATGGCCGTCGCTGATCGGCTTGTCGAGCTTGCCGGTGACAGTCGAGAGCTGCCAGCCTGGCTTCGGCATTGGCTTCACCCCGGTCATGCCGTCGGGAACGCGAATGCGGATCGCCGTGGTGGCCGAGCCCGAGCAGCCATGCGGCACACGCATGACAGCCTTATAGGTGGAGCCGGCGACCGCCTGCTTGGTTTCGAGAGTGACGTGCGCCGACGCGGGCTCGGCGAGTGCTGCGAGAACGACCAACGACGCGCAGAGAACGCGCATGGAGGACTCCTGGTCTGAATAAAGCGGATGGACCGGCCATCAGGCCGGCAGTTGCTTCGGGATCAGATCAGGGTCGGAGGGGCTCTCGGATTCTGTGGCCTCGGCGCTGCGATCGGCGGCGCCTCGGTCGCGACCGCCGCGGCGACGTTGGACGAGGAGAACTCCGGCAGCGGCAGGGCGGGTGCGGTGGGTGCGACCGCATGCCCGGCCACCTGCATGCCTATGCAGATCTGGCAGAGGTCGCTGGCGCCGGCGGGTGCGCCGTGATGCCCCTCGGGCGCGCAATGATCGGCTGCGGCGATGGGAAGGGCGCGGGCGACCTCCATCGACGTCGTAAGGACGAGCGCGAAGACCTGGAAAGCAAGGCCCGCGGCCGCCAGCCAGGAGGTCCACCGATATCGGGCGACCATGTTGCGCATCGGAAAGACGGTATCTCCGTAATTGCTTCGCCGGCAATTGCCCTGCTTGCCGCAGGCGAGCCCGCCTGTCAGACTTTCACAAAATCGACATGTCATGAAAGCGTCGCCGAACTCGCCGTACAGAGCGGGCAGGCAGGGAAGGAAACCGGCATGGCCGGCGCGTCGCTGGAAATCGACCGCGTGGAAGCCGCCTATGGGGCGGTCAAGGTGCTGAAGGCGGTTTCGCTCGCCGTGCGGCCGGGCGAGTTCGTGGCCCTGCTCGGGTCCTCGGGCTGCGGCAAGACCACCTTGCTTCGCGCCATCTCGGGCTTCGTGCCGATGACCGGGGGCCGCATCCTGGTCGACGGCAAGGACATCTCCGGCCTGCCGCCGGACAAGCGCGACATGGCGATGGTGTTCCAGTCCTACGCGCTGTGGCCGCACATGACCGCTGCCGGCAACATCGGCTACGGCCTCAAGCTCCGCGGCTGGGATAGGACGCGCATCGGCGAGCGCGTCGGCCAGATGCTGTCGATGCTGAAGCTCGACGGCCTGGGCGACCGCATGGTGACGCAGCTCTCAGGCGGCCAGCGCCAGCGCGTCGCGCTCGG
>CAZZLX010000432.1:0-4067 GCA_964655235.1 uncultured Rhizobium sp. | reverse complement strand
CTCGGGCGCATCGAGGCCCATCGCCTCGGCGAGGCCGCGCGGCGTCGGCGGCGCGAAGCGGGCAGGCCGCACGAAGGCGAACAGCTCCATGACATCGTGGCCGGCGACCGACTGGCCGAGACGTCGGCCGATCGCGCGTGCATGGCAGAGGAACGGCCGCTGGCCCGACTCGAAGCGCCGGATCGCCTCGCTCCGCCCGATGGTCTCGACGTCCCCCTCCGGGTTCAGCCAGACCACGCCCGCCGCCTTCAGCACCATCGCCGGCGCCTCCGGAACGAGGATCCGGCGCGGCAAAGGCGCGGCGGCAGGGCTGGGCAAAGTCATGGGGGAGCCATAGCACAAATCGTGATCAAACCTTCCAACGCCTGACCGCCGCAGGGCACAATTCGATTGACGGAAATCGACCCGAGGCGCGTCTTACGGCTCCCCGTTCCTCCGCCCGGCTTCATGACTTCGCCCACCTCCATCGCGCCGCAAGGCGCCTCCACCCGTCACGCGCTGGTGGTGCTGTTCTTCCTGACCATCGTCTGGGGCCTCAACTGGCCGGCGATGCGGTTGGCGGTGCAGGGTTTCCCGCCCTGGCAGTTCCGCGCCTTCTGCGCCGCCTTCGGCATGGTCGCGCTGTTCACGATCGCCAAGGCCAGCGGCCGCGACATAAGACCGCCGGCCGGTCTGTGGTGGAAGCTGGCGCTGGCCGGGGTGCTCAACGTCGCCGGCTGGCAGGTGTTCTCGGCGATGAGCCTGCAGTACATCGAGTCCGGCCGTGGCGCCATCATCGCCTACACGATGCCGCTGATGACGGCGCTGCTCTCGATCCCGGTCCTCGGCGAGAAGATCAGCCCGCGCGTGATGGCGGCACTTCTGCTGGGCACCGGCGGCATGGCGCTGCTGCTCCCCGACGACTTCCTGCATCGCGGCGACCGCCAGCTGCTCGGTATCGGCCTGATGCTGTGCGCGGCGCTCTCCTGGGCGCTCGGCACGATCCAGCTCAAATACATCAAGCTGCCGATGCCGACGATGGTGGCGACCGCCTGGTTCTTCGTCTTCGCCTTCCCGGTGCAGCTCGCCGGCGCGATGTTCGAGACCTCGCCCGATCTCTCGACGCTGACCTGGCCCGTCGTGGTCGGCGCGCTCTATGCCTCCACGATCCCGGTCTGCTTCGGCTACTGGGCCTGGTTCCGCCTGGTCGAGGTGCTGCCGGCGACGATCGCCTCGATCGCCACCCTGGCGACCCCGGTCCTCGGCGTGCTCTCCGGCGCGATGCTCCTAGGCGAGCCGGTCGGCTGGCGCGAGATCGCGTCGCTGAGCCTCGTCATCGTCTCGCTCGTCCTCGTTCTCTATCGAAAGCCCAAGGAGTGACCATGCTGGTCGGCTATGTCAGCGACGAACGCTATGTCGCGATCGAAGGCGTCGCGCTCGAGTTCATCCGGAACGGCGTCTCGGAGGCCGTGACATCGCGCGCGTCGGGCGCAGTCTACGCCGACATCGCGCCCGGCGAGTACGAGGTCGTGCTGTCGAAGGCCGGCTTCGGCTCCAAACGCACGACGATGACGGTCGCGCGCGGCACGCCGCACCACTTCCGCCTGCTCGCCGATCAGCTACTGGGCTACCCGTGGCCGAAATACGTGCAGTCAGGCGAGAAGTCCGAGTTCCGCGTGCACTCGCCGGAGGCCTTCCACATGGAGCTCTGGCGCTACGGCCTCAAGAAGGAGCGCATCGAGGGCCTCGGCTGGTGGGACGAGCACGGCCCGCGCGCCATGGTGCAGATCACCCCCGATGGCGACTACACCCAGACCGGCGTGCAGTGGAGCAAGACCGGCTATGCGAGCCCGGGCTTCCGCCCGACCGCGACGGCGCCCGAGAAGAGCGGCCTCTACTACTTCCACGCCTCGACCAAGTCCGGCCTCTTCTTCTCGTTCCCGTGGATCGTGGCGCCCCGCAAGCCGACCAAGAAGATCGCGGTGCTCGCCTCCAACATCACCTGGAACGTCTACAACGCCTTCGGCGGGCGCTCGAACTACATCAACACCGACAAGCTGCCCGACGCGCCGACGGTGAATTCGCGCCAGGACCTGCAGCGCTATACGGCGAAGAACTTCCTGACATACCAGTCGGAGACCTACGCGCCGCTGTCATTCGACCGGCCGGAGCCGATCAACTTCGTGCCCGAGAACGAGAAGCCCGAGAACATCATCGAAGGCCGCTCGGCCTGCCATATCGCGCCGGCCGAGTGGCGTTTCCTCGCCTGGCTGGAGCGCGAGGGCTTCGGCTACGACTTCTGGGCCGAGAGCCAGCTCCACGAAGGCACGCTCGATCTCGATGCCTACAAGATCCTGATCCTCTCAACCCATCCCGAGTACTGGTCGAAGGAGATGTACTTCAAGGTGAAGGCCTGGGTGCACGAGCGCGGCGGCCGGCTCCTCTATCTCGGCGGCAACGGCATCGACTGCGAGGTGACGTTCGAGGGCGATGCGGTCGTCTGCCACAACGGCGACGCGCGGCGGCTCCGCCAGCCGGGCAAATATACCCCGCGCTTCCGCGACCGCGTCGAGTGCCCGTCGAACCTGCTCGGCGTCGTCTTCGACTACGACGGCGCGATGACCGGAGCGCCCTATCGGGTCAAGGACGCGAGCCACTGGGTCTACGCCGGCACCGGCCTCAAGAACGGCGACCTTTTCGGCGAGAAGAGCCTCCACATGCGCTGCCCCGGCGGAGCTTCGGGACATGAGACCGACAAGGTGACGCCGTGGACGCCGAAGGGCACGGTCCAGCTCGCCAAGGGCGAGAATCCCGACAATGGCGGCGCCGACATGATCTATTACGAGATGCCGTCGGGCGGAAAAGTCTTCTCCGCCGGCTCGATCGCCTGGAACGCCTCGATCTTCGTCGACGACAAGGTCTCGAAGATCACCCGGAACGTGATCGAGAACTTCCTGAGGTAGCTCGACCTCGTCCGCCCTCTCCCGCGGCGCGGGAGAGGGCTCCGATTAACCGTGACTTCCGTCACAGCTTTGCCGGCCTGATTCGCCCGTATATGCTCGCCTCATGACCGGCATCATCTCGAACGCCCTTTCCGGAGCCTTCGCCGCTGCGCGTCGCGAGGAGGTTGCCGCCTCCAACATCGCGAACCTGCGCAGCCGAGGCGCGCCGAAGGACTCTACGGCGGCAACCGCGGCCGACGGCACGCCTTTGTTCCGGCCGGGCCAGGTGGTCGAGACCAGCAATGCCGGCGGCGGCGTCCGCGCCACCGTGACCGCGATCGATCCGACCTCGATCCAGCAGTTCGAGCCGGACTCGCCGGATGCCAACGACTCGGGTTTCGTCGACCGCCCGGCGGTCGACCTCGCCCAGCAGCAGTCGAACCAGATCGTGGCCCAGCGCGCCTTCGAGGCGAACCTCAAGGTCATCCAGACCGCCGACGAGCTCGACAAGGCGCTGCTCGACATCAAGAGCTGAGCGCACGGGCGCGGCGCGCCCGATTGCCAAGAAATCACCGGCGAATCGGGACGAATCGGACTAGGGTCCGTTGCGTCATGGCCACCTCGCTTTCGCGTGCAGCACTGCTCACCCTGAAGGCGCTGGCCCAGGGATCCCTCCCCATTCCCGTCATCGCGCCCAAGGTCATGATCGAGCTGACCATCGCCGGGTACGCCGACATCGCCAAGGAGAGCCTTCGCCTGTTCGGCCGCCATGTCTCCGTCCTCGAGATCACCGAGGCCGGGAGGGACTACGTCCGTGCGACGATGGGGGAATCCGAGATCTCCCGAAGCTGGAGCGGCGGAGACCAGCCCGCGGAACGGCCGTCCGCCAAGGAGTCGAACCGTCGTTAGACGGTCCCGGTTGACCGCCTCCCTGAGCCTCCCGACACTTCCCGGCATCTTGGCGCCGGGGGATTCATGCGCGACCGCAACGGCAACCTGACGATCAGGATCGATCCGTCCTGGATCGATCTCGCCCAGGAGTTCCGCAAGAAGCCGTTCGGCGGACACACGCCGGCGCTGCAGGAGCTGCTGGCGGTGATGCGCACGACGCCGATCGAGGGACGCTACTTTCTCTGGCTGTCGAAG
>CAZZLX010000431.1:0-4069 GCA_964655235.1 uncultured Rhizobium sp. | reverse complement strand
GTCACGCCGGACTACACGCCCTACGAGGCCGGGCTCGGCTTCGCCGTGGCGCTGAAGAAGGGCGACTTCATCGGCCGTGATGCACTGGCCAAGGCTAAAGCCGAAGGTTCCAGGCGCAAGCTCTGCGTCTTCCTCCTCGACGAGCCGGTCTCGGTCTATGGCGGCGAGGCGATCTATGCCGCGGATGGGCGGGTGCTCGGGGTCACGTCGAGCGGGGGCTACGGCCACACGATCGGCAAGAGCATCGTCTACGGCTACGTGCCGGCCGAGGACGCCAAGGCCGAGCGTTTCGAGATCGAAGCCTTCATGAAGCGCATCCCGGCGACCCGCATCGACAAGGCGCCTTACGACCCGGAGCGGAAGAAGCTGCTGGCCTAGGCCGTTCCGGCGATCGCGCGGGATGCCATCGCCAGGCCGATCTCGCGTTCGCCCATGACGACCTCCTGGGCGCCCAGGACCTTGAGGTGCTCGGCCTCGGCGTCGGTATGGGCGCGGGCGACGATCGCGATCGTCTCGTTGGCGGCAAGCGCGATCTCGACGAACTGGCCTGCCTCGAAGGCGGCAGGGATCGCGACGAACAGCCGGTGCGCGCGGCCGACATTGGCGGCGGAGAGCAGATCCTCGGGCTCGTCGGGCCCCTCGACGACCTCGATGCCCTTGTCGTGGAGCTCCTTGATGACGACCGGGCTCTCCTCGATCACGACGATCGGCTGGCCGGCGGCGATCAGGGTCTGGCCGATCACGCGTCCGACCCGGCCGTAGCCGACGATGATCGAATGTCCGGCGAGCTGCTCCGGCGGTGCAGGCGGCGGCGTGACGTCGCCGTCCGAGGCGCCCTCGCCCCCATGCTTCCGGGTGCCGCGCGACTTGAACCGGTCGAGCGCGGCGAAGGCGAGCGGGTTCAGCATGATCGACAGGATCGCGCCGGCGACGATCAGGTCGCGACCCGGCTCCGGCATCAGCCCGAGCGCGACCCCGAGCCCGGCGAGAATGAAGGAGAACTCGCCGATCTGGGCGAGGCTCGCCGAAATGATCAGCGAGGTGCCGGTCGAGCGTCCGAAGGCGCGGGAGATGGCGAAGCCGCCAGTGATTTGCCGATGATGATGATGAACAGCGTCGCGAGCACCGGCAGCGGGTCGCGGATCAGGATCAGCGGATCGAACAGCATGCCGACCGAGACGAAGAACAGGACGGCGAAGGCGTCGCGGAGCGGCAGCACCTCGGCGGCAGCCTGGTGGCTGAGCTCTGACTCTTCCAGCACCATCCCGGCGAAGAAGGCGCCGAGCGCGAACGACACGTCGAACAGCTGCGCCGAAGCATAGGCGACGCCGAGCGCGATCGACAGCACCGCCAACCGGAACAGCTCGCGGGAACCGGTATAGGCCATGTGGTGCAGCAGCCAGGGGATCACGCGACGGCCGACGATCAGCATGAGCGCCACGAAGGCGCCCACCTTGGCGACCGTGAAGCCGATCGCCATCGCGATCTCTTGGCCATTGGTGTTGCGGGCGCCGTCGTCGTCCTTCAGCAACCCGGCGACGGCCGGCAGCAGGACCAGGGTCAGCACCATCGCCAGGTCCTCGACGATCAGCCACCCGACCGCGATCCGGCCCTGCTCCGTGTCGAGCATGCGACGCTCCTGCAATGCCCGCAGCAGCACCACGGTGCTGGCGACGGAGAGCGCGAGCCCGAAGACGAGCCCGCCACCGATCGTCCAACCCATCATCCAGGCGAGGCCCATGCCGAGCAGTGTCGCGAAGGCGATCTGCGCGATGGCACCGGGCACCGCGATCGTCTTGACCGCCAGCAGGTCGCGTACCGAGAAGTGCAGTCCGACACCGAACATCAGCAGGATCACGCCGATCTCGGCGAGCTGCGGGGCCAGCGATGCATCGCCGACGAATCCGGGCGTGTGGGGACCGAGCGCGACGCCGGCCAGCAGGTACCCCACCAGCGGCGAAAGCTTGAGCCGATGGGCGATGGCGCCGAAGATGAAGGCGAGGACCAGGCCGATCACGACGATGGCGATCAGCGGCGTGTGATGCTCCATGCGCCGGATCTCCAGAAAGGACGGCTTCGGACCGATCTCTAATGCGGTCCAGATGGTGGGGTTGCAAGCAAAAGCCCGTGCGGGCTCCAAATATCAACGTTCGGTCAGGTTGTAGATGCGGATCGCGGTCTCGCCGAGGACCATGTCGCGAGATGGTGGATCGAGCCGGTCGAGCCACTCGAGGAGGGCCTCCATCCACCGATCGTACCCACCGGCGAGGTTCACCACCGGCCAGTCGCTGCCGAACAGCAGCCGCTCGGGTCCGAACGCATCGAGCAGCACGTCGAGATAGGGGAATAGATCGCGTGGCTGCCAGCCCGCGCTCGACTCTGTCGCGAGGCCCGAGGTCTTGCAGGCGACGTTGGCGTGGCGGCCGAGTTGGTGCATCGCTTCGGCCCAGTCGGCGAAGTCGTCGTCGCCCGGTGTCCAGCGGGCAATGTCCGGCTTGGCGCCGTGATCGACGACCACGGCCATGTCGGGATGGCGCTCGACCAGAGACTTCAGCGGCCTTAGATGCACCGGACGGACGAGCGCGTCGAACACGAGCCTGGATGTTTCGATCGCCGCGTAGGCCGGTTGCAGAGTGGGCGTGAGCATCCAGCGCGGATCGGCGATGTCGTGGATCATCGGCCGGAGGCCGACCAGCTTCGGCCGCTTGTTGATCCGGGCAATGCGGTCGGCGGCATCGGCTGCCCCCATGTCGACCCAACCGACGACGCCGGCGACAGAGGGCGTGGCCACCGCGAGGTCGAGCAGGAACTCGGTCTCGGCTTCGGTCGGCGCCGCCTGCACGAGGATCGTGCGGGCGATCTCGAAGGTGTCGAGATGAGGCGACAGGTCGCCTGGGCCGAAGTCGCGATAGATCGGCGCCAGCTTCTCCGTCAGCCAGCCATAGTCGCCGCGCGCGAGCTGCCAGTAGTGCTGATGCGCGTCGATCCTCACGGCGTCGGCGCCTCGGCCGCGATCAGGCGCTGGCTCTTGAGGTCGGCCCAGAGTGCCGTTGGGATCGGATGAGCGAGATGTGCCTTGTTGGCGTCGATCTCGGCTGCCGCCCGGGCACCGACGAGGACGGTGACTACTGCCGGGTGCGCCATCGGGAATTGGAGCGCCGCGGCCGCGAGCGGGACTCCATGCGCCGTGCACACACGCTCGATGGCCGCGGCGCGATCGAGTATCGCTTGCGAGGCCGGCGCATAGTTGTAGACCGCGCCCGGCTTCGGGCCGGTCGCGAGGATGCCGGAGTTGAAGACGCCGCCGGCAATGATCGAGATCTTCTTCGCGACGCAGAGCGGCAGGAAGCTGGCAAGCGCCTCCTGTTCCAGGAGCGTGTAGCGCCCGGCGAGCAGCACGCAGTCTATGTCGGCGGCGCGGGCGACGGCTTCGGAGACCTGCCATTCGTTGACGCCGAGGCCGATGGCGCCGACGACGCCTTGCGCGCGAAGCTCGGCGAGCGCCGGATAGGCGCCGTCCATCGCCTCCCTGAACCGGCGGGGCTGCTCGTCGCCATGAGTGAACCGGTCGATGTCGTGGATCAAGAGTAGGTCGATGCGGCCGATGCCGAGGCGTTCCAGGCTGGCTTCGACCGAACGCAGCGCGCCGTCGCGGCTGTAGTCGTAGACCGGCACGGCGTTCGGGACCTCGACATAGGCGCCACCGTCGACCCTGCCGGTCTGCGGCACCAGCAGGCGCCCGACCTTGCTCGAGAGTCGATATGCGTCGCGCGGCTTCTGCGTCAGGAATGAGCCGATACGCCGCTCGCCGAGGCCGTGGCCGTAGAGCGGCGCCGTGTCGAAGTAGCGCCAGCCGGCATTCCAGGCCGCTTCCGGCGCGCCTTGCGACGCGCTCTCGGCGACGATGGAGAACAGGTTGCCCAGCGGCGCGCCACCGAAGCCGAGGCGCGTCACCTCGACCTGCGAGCGACCGAGTGTGCGGGTCTCGATCATGTGAGACCCACCACGCCCTTCTTCAGAATCAGGTTGGGGTAGGTGCGGAGCTCGCCGGTCTGCACGACCGCGCGGC
>CAZZLX010000430.1:0-4077 GCA_964655235.1 uncultured Rhizobium sp. | reverse complement strand
ATGGCGAGATCGAGCGGCAGGTCCTCGCCGTCGTCGAAGCCGTTCGCCTTGGCGACCGACCAGCTGCCGGTCGCGACCGCGGCGGCGCCGCCAGCGGTCACGGCCTTCGCCGATCCGGCATCCCAGGCGTTGAACAGGATGAGCGGCTTGCCCGGCACATGGAGCGACCGGAACAGCTTCGCCTTGGATTTTTGGGTAGGCATAAGGGGCTCCGTCCGAAAGAGGCCGGAGCCTACGGCAGCCTCGCGTCTAGATCGAGAACGACTTGCCGCAGCCGCAGCCGGAGGAGGCGTTCGGGTTCTTCACCTGGAAGGACGAACCCACCATGTCCTCGACCCAGTCGAGCTCCGATCCCGCGAGGAGGTCGAGCGAGGTCTCGTCGATCACCACCTCGACGTCGCCGTTCTTGAACAGGCGGTCGTCGCCGGTGGTCTGATCGTCGAAGCTGAAGCCGTACTGGAAGCCGGAGCAGCCGCCGCCGGAGACCGCAAGACGGAGCCGCGTGCCCGGAGCCGCGTTCTCTTGCTTGAGAAGCTCGGTCACGCGCCGCGCGGCGCTGTCGGTGACGGTGAAGGTGCGACCTTCGGCGATGGACGTATCGGCCATGGCTGGAAAAGCCCCTCGAAGAACGTCCTAACCATGTAGGCGACGCCGGGAGAAAGTCAATTTGCCGCTTTTCCCAAGCCCCTACGGACTGTAGGGTCCGCCCGCCATGGCGCTCGCGCCCTACGCCTGCAATCCGGCCGCCACGCGCGGCCGCCGGCATCCGGAACCCGCCCCGACCGAGCGCAGCGAGTTCCAGCGCGACCGCGACCGCATCATCCATTCCGTGGCGTTCCGCCGGCTCAAGCACAAGACCCAGGTCTTCATCGAGCATGAGGGCGATCACTTCCGCACCCGCCTCACGCATTCGCTCGAAGTGGCCCAGATCGCCCGCTCGATCGCGCGGTCGCTGGGTCTCGACGAGGACCTGGCGGAGGCGCTCGCGCTCGCCCACGACCTCGGCCATACCTGCTTCGGCCACGCCGGCGAGGACGCGCTGGACGAGGTCATGCAGCCCTATGGCGGCTTCGACCACAACGACCAGACCTTCCGGATCCTGACCCGGCTCGAGCGGCGCTATGCCGAGTTCGACGGGCTCAACCTCACCTGGGAGACCCTGGAAGGCACGGTCAAGCACAACGGGCCCTTGAGCGGGCCGCTGAGGGTGAAGCAGAAGCCGGTACCGCCGACCATCGCCGCCTACGACGTCGATCTCTGGCTCGACACCTTCGCCTCGGCCGAGGCGCAGGTCGCCTCGCTCTCCGACGACATCGCCTACAATAACCACGATATCGACGACGGCCTCAGGGCCGGCCTGTTCGCGCTCGACGAGATCGAGCACCTGGACCTGATCCGCGATGTCCTCTCGGGGATTCGCAGCAAATACCCTGATCTGGAGCCGGTCCGCCTGCATGGCGAGCTGGTCCGGCAGATGATCGGGCGCATGGTCGGCGACGTGCTGGCCGAGAGCCGGAAGGCACTCCGGGAGACCGACCCCAGGTCCGTCGACGAGCTCCGCCGGCTGGGGCGGCCGGTTGTCAGCTTTTCGCCCGCCTTGCGGGCCTATGACACGCAGTTGAAGGGGTTCCTGCATCAGCGTATGTACCGGCACGACCGGGTACGTCAGACGCGCGAAGGCGCCCATGCCGTGGTAAAGGAGCTGTTCCAGCTGTTCCTTTCCGAACCCGATCGGCTTCCGGCTGAGTGGACGGAGGCGACCCGCGGCCTGGACGAGACCGGGCGGGCGAGGGTCGTCGCCGACTACATCGCGGGCATGACGGACCGCTATGCGTATGCGCAGCACGCGCTTCTGGTGAAGAATCGATCGATAGAAAATGAATCTTTACAATTATTTCCATGAGATAGTTCTAAAAGAACTTCAGCATATCGACCTGCCGGCGGGGCTGGATTTCTCGCGCGTGGTGGTCGAGCCGACGAGAGATGCAAAGCACGGGGACATCGCCACCAATACAGCGATGGTGCTGGCGAAACCGGCAGGCAAGAACCCGCGCCAGGTCGCCGAGGCCCTCAAGGAACGTCTGGCCAAGCTGCCTGAAGTCACCAAGGCCGAGGTCGCCGGGCCGGGCTTCCTCAATCTGACGCTTTCGCCCGAGTTCTGGCACGGCCAGCTCAGGGACCTGCTGCAGACCGGCGTCGCCTACGGCGACTCCAAGGCCGGCGCCGGCCGCAAGGTGAACGTCGAATACGTCTCGGCCAACCCGACCGGCCCGATGCATATCGGGCATGCGCGCGGCGCGGTGTTCGGGGACGCGCTGGCAGCCTTGATGGAGAAGGTCGGCTTCGACGTCACCCGCGAGTACTACATCAACGACGCCGGCGCGCAGGTCGACGTGCTCGGGCGTTCGGCCTATCTCCGCTACCTCGAAGCCCATGGCGAGACGATCGAGATCCCGGGCGGCTTCTATCCCGGCGAGTATCTCAAGGAGACCGGCGAGGCGCTGAAGGCGCGCGACGGCCACAAGTGGCAGGGCAAGCAGGAAGACGAATGGCTGCCGCCGGTCCGCGACTTCGCCATCGACCACATGATGGCGGTGATCAAGGAAGACCTGGCCGCTCTCGGCGTGCGCCAGGACGTCTTTTCCTCGGAGCGCGCGCTGGTGCGCGCGGGTGCGGTCGACCGGGGACTGAAAACCCTCGAGGACAAGGGCCTGATCTACGTCGGCGTGCTGGAGCCGCCCAAGGGCAAGACGCCCGAGGACTGGGAACCGCGGCCGCAGACGCTGTTCAAGGCGACGGAGTTCGGCGACGACGTCGACCGGCCGCTCAAGAAGTCCGACGGCAGCTGGACCTATTTCGCCTCCGACATCGCCTATCACTACGACAAGCTGAAACGCGGCTCGAACGAGTTGATCGACGTGCTCGGCGCCGACCATGGCGGCTACGTCAAGCGCATGACCGCGGCGGTGAAGGCGCTCTCCGACGGCAAGGCCAGCCTCGACTGCAAGATCTGCCAGCTGGTCAACCTGACGGAGGGCGGCCAGCCGGTGAAGATGTCGAAGCGGGCAGGCACCTTCGTCACGCTCCGCGACGTGGTCGAGCGAGTCGGCAAGGACGTCGTCCGCTTCATCATGCTGACCCGGCGGAACGACCAGACGATCGATTTCGACTTCCAGAAGGTCACGGAGCAGAGCCGGGACAACCCGGTCTTCTACGTCCAGTACGCGCACGCCCGGTCGCGGTCGGTGATGCGGCTCGCGGGCGAATCGATTCCTAAAAACCTGCTCGAACCTGCCGCGCTAGCCCAAGGAAATCTTGGTCGCTTGACCGATCCGAGCGAGATTGGTCTCATCCGGACGCTGGCGAATTGGCCGCGTGTCGTCGAGGGCGCGGCGGAGGCCCACGAACCGCACCGTCTGGCCTTCTACCTCTATGATCTCGCGGCCGAATTCCACCAGCTGTGGAACAAGGGCAAGGATGATGCGACGCTGCGTTTCATCATCGCCGGAGAGGACGAGACGACCCGGGCCCGGTTGGCGTTGGTTCAGGCCGTGGCGACGGTGATCGCCTCCGGCCTCAAGGTCTTCGGCGTCGAGCCGGTCGAGGAGATGCGTGCATGAGCGATCGGTATCGCGAGCGCGACGACGAGGACGCCGACCTCGAGCTCGAAGACGCGGAGCCGCCACGGAGGCGGGGACGTCTTCTGGCGATCATGATCGCGCTGTTCGCGATCGGCGGCTTCGGCGGGGTGCTCTGGTACGCCTATAGCCAGGGCCAGCGCTCGCCCGATGGTGCGGCACCGGTGCTAAAGGCCGACGGCGAGCCGAGCCGCATGAAGCCCGACCAGCCGGGCGGGATGGTCGTCCCGCATCAGGACAAGCTGGTTCTCAACAACATGCAGCAGGCAGCCCGGCCTTCGGCCGAGAAGCTGCTGCCGCCGGCCGAGACGCCGCTGCCGCAGACCGCGCGCACCGCGCCGCCGCCCGCCGCGTCGGTCGCGATCGCGCCGCCTCCTGCCGCGGCCCCCGCCGTTCCGACGCCCCAGCCCCCGCCGCCGCCCGCGGTGATTCCGCCCCC
>CAZZLX010000429.1:0-4080 GCA_964655235.1 uncultured Rhizobium sp. | reverse complement strand
GTCCCAGGCCAACTACGCCAAGGGCTTCTCCTGCAAGATGCTGGCGACCGCCCAGTTCGGCATGCACAAGGACACGGCGGAAGTGGTGCAGCAGCACCTGGCGCAGATCGGCATCCAGTGTGAGCTGCAGCTACCCGACTGGTCGACGCGCGTCGCCATGGGCTCGCGCGGCCAGTACGAAATCTCGATCCACGGCGTCTCCGGCGACAACAACGATCCCGACGGCCTCTCGGTCGTCATGGACACCTCGCTGTCGCCGACCTACAGCCGCTCCTTCGGCCTCAAGGCGCCGCGCACCTCCGAGGCCTTCGCCAAGGGACGCGCCGAGTTCGATCACGCCAAGCGGGTCGAGATCTACAAGGAGATGCAGCGGGCAGCGCTGGAAGAGGTGCCGATCATCGGGCTCGCCTGGCGCAGCCAGGGCTACGGCATGGACAAGCGCGTGCAGGGCTTCAAGACCTTGCCCGGCGCGCTGACCACCGCCTCCGGCGCGCTGCTCGACGAGGTGTCGTTCGGCTGATGCGCTGGTTCCTTCGGCGCATCGGCACCTGCCTGGTGCTGGCCTGGGCCGTCTCGCTGGTCGTGTTCATGACGCTGCATGTCGTGCCGGGAGACCCGGCCGAGCTGCTGCTGTCGACCGGCGGGATCGCGGCCGATCCGGTCGCGGTCAAGGAGCTCAGGGTCAAGCTCGGCCTCGAGCGGCCGATCCTCGAGCAGTATGCGGGCTTCCTCGGCGGCGTGGTGCGCGGCGACCTCGGCAATTCGCTGGTCGACGATTTCCCGGTGACGAAGGAGATCGCGCTCCGCCTGCCTAGGACGCTCGAGCTGATCCTCGCCGGCACGCTGCTCGCTGTGATCCTGGGATTGCCGGCGGGCACCTACGCGGCGCTTCATCGCGGCGGCCTGTTCGATCGCATCGCCTCGGGCGCAGCCGCCTTCCTGCTCGCCGTGCCGGTCTTCGTCGTCGGCACGGTGCTCGTGCTGGTTCTGGCGCAGATGCTGAAACTGATGCCGGCCGGCGGCTACGTGCCGCTGGCGCAGGATCCCGGAAAGCACCTGGCGCTGCTGGCGCTGCCGGCGATCGCGATCGCCAAGGGCTTGACCGCGGTCGTGTTCCGCATGACACGCGCGTCGGTACTCGATGCGTTGTCCAAGGACTTCGTCCGCACCGCCCGCGCCAAGGGGCTCTCGCCCGCGCGCGTGCTGCTTCGCCACGTTGTCCGCAACTCGCTGACGCCGGTGGTCACCGTGCTCGGGCTGCACATGGGCACGCTGCTCGGCGGCACCGTGCTGGTCGAGTACGTCTTCAACTGGCCCGGCCTCTCGACGCCGCTGCTGCGCGCGGTCGAGGCCCGCGACTATCCGATGGTGGTCGGCATCGTGCTGACCATCTCGGGCCTGTTCCTGCTGATCAACCTGGTCATGGACCTGATCTACGCCGCGCTCGATCCCCGGGTGCGGACGGCTTGAAACGGCTCCTGATCCCGGGCGGCTTCGTCGCCGTGATCCTGCTGGTCGCCCTGCTTGCGCCCTTGCTGGACCTGCCCAACCCGATCCGCCAGGACATCGCGCGCCGGCTCTCCGGGCCGATCCCGGGATCGCCGCTGGGCCGCGACGAATTCGGCCGCGACGTGCTCTCGCGCCTGATCTGGGGCGCCCGCACCAGCCTCGGCGTCGCCTTCGCCGCCGCCCTGATCGCCGGTGCCGTCGGCACGATGATAGGCCTCGTCGGCGGCTGGTTCCGCGGCGTCGGCGAGCTGCTGACCGTCCGCCTCGTCGACGTGATCCTCTGCTTCCCGCCGATCCTGCTGGCGCTGCTGGTCGTGACCCTGCTGGGGCCGGGGGCTGCGACGCTGGTCCTCGTGCTCTCGGTCCTTTACGTCCCGGGCTTCGCGCGCGTCGCCTACGCCGAGGTGCTGTCGGCCCGGAGCCACGACTACGTCGAGGCCGTGCGGGCGCTCGGCGCGCCGACGGGGCGCATCCTGCTGCGCACGGTGCTGCCGAACATCGCGGGTCCTGTGCTGGTGCAGTTCTCCCTCGCGGTCGCCGCTGCCGTGGTGGTCGAGAGCGGCCTTTCGTTCCTCGGCCTCGGCGTCGTGCCGCCGGCACCCTCCTGGGGCCTGATGATCCGCGGCGCACGGGCGACGATGGAGCAGGCGCCGCTGATGCTGCTCTGGCCCTGCGCCGCGCTGACCCTGACCATCCTCGCGATGAACCTGCTCTGCGACGCCCTCCGCGACTGGGTCGACCCGCGCACGCAAGCAAGGCGCCCGAAGCTCAGGCTCGTCGACCGCCTGCTGCCCGGACTGCTGCCGCCGGCCGAGCCCAAGCCGGAAACGGTGCTGAGCATCCAGGGCCTGACCGTCGAGATCGAGACACCGCTCGGCGCGATCCGCCCCGTGCAGGACGTATCGCTGACGGTGCGGGCCGGCGAGACCGTGGCGCTGGTCGGCGAGAGCGGCTCCGGCAAGTCGCTGACGGCGACCGCGGTGATGGGGCTGCTGCCGCCGGCGGCGCGGCCCGTGGCCGGCGCCGCCTGGTTCGGCGACCGTGACCTGCTGCGCCTCTCGGAGCCCGAATTCCGTCGGCTGCGTGGCGGCCCGATCGCGATGGTGTTCCAGGATCCGATGAGCAGCCTGAACCCGGTGCACCGCGCCGGCGACCAGGTGGCCGAGGCGATCCGAGCGCACCAGCAGGTGAGCGTCGAGGAGGCGCGGACACGCGCGCTCGACCTTTTCCGCCGTGTCGGCATCGCCGATCCCGAGCGGCGCCTCAACGCCTATCCGCATGAGCTGTCGGGCGGCATGCGCCAGCGGGTGATGATCGCGATGGCGTTGGCCAATCGGCCGGCGCTGCTGATCGCCGACGAGCCGACGACCGCGCTCGACGTGACCGTACAGGCGCAGATCCTCGACCTGCTCGCCGAGCTCAAGCGCGAGACCGGAACGGCGCTGATCTTCATCACCCACAGCCTCGCGGTGGTCGCCGAGATCGCCGACCGAGTGACGGTGATGTATGCGGGGCAGGTGGTGGAGCAGGGGCCGGTCGTCCAGGTGTTCGGCGCGCCGCTGCATCCCTACACCACGGCGCTTCTCGGCGCGGTGCACAAGTCCGACGCGGCACCGGTCGGCATCCCCGGCGTCGTGCCGCAGCCGCATGCGTTTCCCCCGGGCTGCCGGTTCGCACCGCGCTGCCCGCATGCGAGGGAGGCCTGCACCGCGGCGCCGCCGGCGCTCGAGCCGGCGGCGGAGGATCGCCTGGTGCGCTGCATCCGCTGGCCGGAGCTGGCGAAAGCGCGGGCCGCATGACCGGCGCCCCCCTGATCGAAGCGAGAGGCGTCTCCAAGGTCTTCACTGGCAATAGCGTCTTCAAGCGCGGACGTCCGGTGCAGGCGGTCTGCGAGGTCGACATCGCTCTCGCCGCCGGCGAGGCGGTCGGCGTCGTCGGCGAGTCGGGGTCGGGCAAGTCGACTCTCGGCCGCGTGCTGCTGGGACTTCTGCCGGCGAGCGAAGGCACGGTGCGCTTCGACGGCCGGGCGGTCGACAAGATTCCGCGCGCCGAGTGGCGGATGCTCCGCCGGCGGATGCAGATCGTCTTCCAGGATCCTTATGGCAGCCTCGATCCGCGCCGCCGCGTCGGCGCGCAGATCGCCGACGGCCTCTCGATCCACGGTCTCGTCCCGGCCGGCGAGCAGGACCGTCGGGTCGGCGAGCTCCTGACCATGGTCGGCCTCGATCCGCTGCAGGCGCGGCGCTTTCCGCACGAGTTCTCCGGTGGCCAGCGTCAGCGCATCGGCATCGCCCGCGCGCTCTCGACCGACCCCGACTTCCTGGTCGCCGACGAACCGGTGAGCTCGCTCGATGTCTCGATCCAGGCGCAGATCCTCGAGCTGCTTGGCCGGTTGCGCCGTGACCTCGGCCTGGCGCTGCTGTTCATCAGCCACGACCTGCCGGTCGTGCGCCATCTCTGTGATCGCGTCGTCGTGATGTATCTCGGCCGCGTCATGGAGGAGGGGCCGGCCGAGCGCGTCTTCGCCGAGCCGGCGCATCCCTATACGCGCGCGCTGATCTCGGCGACGCC
>CAZZLX010000428.1:0-4095 GCA_964655235.1 uncultured Rhizobium sp. | reverse complement strand
CAAGAGCGCGGGCGACCGTTACAAGATCGAGGAGATCGAGGCGGCCGCCGACGTCATCGTCTGGTCGTGCGACCAGGCCGGCCTGACGCCGACGCGTCCGCAGGATCTTTCGTTCACCGGCAACATCATCGAGGCGATGACGGCTTATGCGCGCGGCGAGCTGGGATCGAAGCCGATCGACCTCAAGGACGCCGACCGCCTGATCGTGATCGGCTCCGACCGCATGATGGCGGCGGTCGCCCATGCGCGCGAAGGCGTGCTCAAGGCCTATCTCAAGCCGAGCCTGGTCGCGATCGCGTCGATCAACTCGCCGATGCAATGCATGATGAAGGAGATCTGCGCCCAGTGCCTGCAGACGCAGGTCGATCCGGTGACCGGCAAGGAGACCGTGGTGTTCTCCTGCTTCAACCAGGATCAGCCGCTGGGCACGGTCGACTTCGACATGCTGCGCCAGCGCCTGTCGCAGAACGGTGCCCAGGAGAAGCTGGCGGCGCTGTGGATCGACAAGTGCCTTAAGCAGATCGGCCGCCGGCCGGTCGCCGCCTAAGCGAAATTGCGCCGGAACACCTTGGCCAAGCCCGGATGGGTGTCGGCTTCGAGCGCGATCGCATAGACCTTCGGGCAGTTTGCCTTGAACCAGGCTCGCGTCGGCCGCCAGTGGGTCATCGCGCCCAGGTAGATGTCGAGCGCGGAGAAGCGCTCGCCCAAGAACCATGGCGCCTTCACCGCCTCCTCGACCATCAGCCAGTTCCTGCAGCGCTGCTCGATCGCCCCCCTGGTCAGCGCCTTCTGGTTCGCCTCGCCGGCGATCCAACGCTGCGGCACGTCGCCGACCGCAAAGGTCGGATAGATCGCCGCAACCAGGAAGACGAGCCAGCGGAGGAAGTCCGGCCGCGTCGGATCGCCGGGAGGCGGAGCCAACCCGGCCTCCGGCTCGAGCTCGGAGAGGTAGAGGACGATCGCCGCACTCTCGGTCATCACGCGGCCGTCGGGAAGGATCAGCGTCGGCAGCTGTCCGAGCGGATTGAGCTTCAGCAGGCGATCCTGGCCCTCGCCGCGCGGATTGACGGTCTCGAGCCGGTAGTCGAGCCCGGCCGTCGCGAGAGCGGCTTCGACGATGGTCGAGCCCCAGCCTTCGAGCGCCAGCAGCGTATACATGGACATGGATGGCTTCCTTACTTTCCGGCGGTTCGGACCATGAGCGCCGTCGCGGTCAGCATGACGAGGGCGCCCAAGCCCTCGCTCGCGGTGTACCGCTCGGCGAAGACAATGACGCCGACCACGACCGCGATCGCCGGCGACACGAACGAATAGCCGCTGGCCGCGGTCGGGCCCCAGGCGTCGAGCAGGCGCAGGTAGATCGCGTAGGCCGCGACCGATCCGCCGAGGGTCAGGAAGGCCCAGCCGGCCAGCACCTTGGGATCGGCGAAGGCGGCGAAGAGCGCCGGCGTCGGCGCCTCCATGGCGATCGCCATGATGGCGAGCCCGACGCCGCCGATGACGCAGTGCCAGCCGGCGACGACGAGCGCCGGGAAGTCGCGCGCGAGCGGCCGGGTGAATACGGAGCCCAGGCAGAAGGCGATCGTGCCGGCAACGATCGCCAGCGTCCCGGCCAGCGCCTCGGGCGACGGGTCGATGCTCGACCTTGCCTCGAACATCACGATCAGGCCGGCGACGCCGATCACGACGGCGGCGAGCCTGGTCCAGGAGAAGCGATCCTGGCGTGCCAGCACCGCGATGATGAAGATCGCGACCGGTATCAGGGACAGGTTGATGATCGCGGCGAAGCCGCTCGGCACGTAGCGCATCGCCCAGAACGTCGGGGCGTAGCAGAGCGTGTTGACCAGCAGCGCCGTCCACAGCAGCTGGAGCCAGCGGCCGGGCACGGTCAGGCGGTGACCGGCGACCGCCGCCATCGCCAGCAGGATCGGCCCGGCGCTGAGGAAGCGGCAGGCGGCGAAGAAGACCGGCGGCAGCACCTCGACGCCCACGCGGATCGCGATCCAGGTGAGGCCCCAGATCGCGCACATGACGACGAAAAGAAAGAGCTGCCAGGCGCGGGCGCGATCTAACTGCATGAAGGGTTAGAATGACGCCGTCGCGCGGCGGCGGTCAATGGCCTAGCGGGAGATCCGGACCATCGGGCCGCGATCGCCCGAGATGCGATCGAAGGAGACGACCATGCCGCGCGCCGCCGCGGCGCCCTGCACGGCCTCGATCATCGAGAGCAGCTGGAGCCGCGCGTCGAGGTGCTCGTCCTCGCGCAGGTTCGACATGATCAGCCAGTTGCCGCCGGCGACAGCCTTGTTACGGGGGCGACGACCGACATAGAGCTCGAAGTGCCGGTTGGCGAGCCAGTGGACCTCGAGGACGGCCGGCATCAGCGCGGCATCGTCCTCGAGCAGCAGCACGTCGACATACGTCCGTAGATACTCGGCCGCGGTCGACCAGGACTCGGCGACCTGGAGGAACGAGGCCAGATCGCGCGGCAGGACGGTCAGGAATTCCGGCCGCGCGGCCGAGAACGCCGGCCGTCGGCGCGCGCCGACATGCCAGCTCATGATCACCTGCCGAGGATCGACCGACCCCAGGATCGGGTGACGGATCACCGAACTTACCTCCGCCTCCGAGAGCCGAGGCGGAGTCTAGCATTCAGTGCAGGCGGAATTCGGTTCCGACCAGCCTGATCTCGGCCGCCTTCACGAGACCCGCCGAGCAGACCTTCACCGAGTGAAGCTTGCCGTCGAGGTTGCGGGTCCAGAAGTCGAGGAACTTGATCAGCCCCGGGAACCGAGGGGCCAGGTCGAGGGCCTGCCAGACGTAGCTCTGCAGGAGCTTCGGGTGGTCGGGCATGTGGTAGAGGATTTCAGCAGTGGTCAGCCGGTACCCTTCCAGCTGACGGGCCAAGTCGCTCATCTACGCTCCTTTCGTCAAAGGTACGCGGATAACCTTCCGACGAATGGAAGCGTGCCATGAGTCGTCGCTAGGTCACAAATAAAATCTCATTAAATCAATATCTTAGCAGCCTCCGCGCCGGACTGCTGCCAAAACAATTCCCCCTCTCTTGACAGGGGAACCGCCGCCTCCTACTTCCTTGGCACTCACCGAGGGTGAGTGCTAACAGCGTCCCCTTGGGCCTACACAGAAGAAAGAGACGGAGGGTCAACATGAAGTTCAGGCCGCTGCACGACCGCGTGGTGGTCAAGCGGGTCGACGGCGACACCAAGTCGGCCGGCGGCATCATCATTCCGGACACCGCCAAGGAGAAGCCGATGGAAGGCGAAGTCGTCGCCGTCGGCCCTGGCGCGCGGGATGAGAAGGGTCAGATCCAGGCGCTGGACGTGAAGGCGGGCGACCGCGTTCTCTTCGGCAAGTGGTCGGGCACCGAAGTGAAGATCGATGGGGTCGAGTACCTCATCATGAAGGAGTCCGACATCATGGGAATCGTCGAAGGCGGTTCCTCGGCCAAGAAGAAGGCCGCTTAAGGAGGATTTGAGAACATGGCTGCTAAAGAAGTCCGTTTTTCCTCGGACGCCCGCGCGCGGATGCTGCGCGGCGTCGACGTCCTCGCCGAGGCGGTGAAGGTCACCCTCGGTCCGAAGGGTCGTAACGTCGTCATCGACAAGTCGTTCGGCGCCCCGCGCATCACCAAGGACGGCGTCACCGTCGCCAAGGAAATCGAGCTTGCCGACAAGTTCGAGAACATGGGCGCCCAGATGGTGAAGGAAGTCGCCTCCAAGGCCAACGACATGGCCGGCGACGGCACCACCACCGCCACCGTCCTGGCTCAGGCGATCGTCCGCGAGGGCTCGAAGGCCGTCGCCGCCGGCATGAACCCGATGGATCTGAAGCGCGGCGTCGACCTCGCGGTCGAGGCGATCGTCACCGATCTCGCCAAGCGCTCGAAGAAGATAACCACCTCGAGCGAAGTCGCCCAGGTCGGCACCATCTCGGCCAACGGCGAAGCCGACATCGGCCAGATGATCTCGAAGGCCATGGAAAAGGTCGGCAACGAGGGCGTGATCACGGTGGAAGAGGCGAAGAGCCTCGAGACCGAGCTCGACGTCGTCGAGGGCATGCAGTTCGACCGCGGCT
>CAZZLX010000427.1:0-4099 GCA_964655235.1 uncultured Rhizobium sp. | reverse complement strand
GGTCCGCCAGCTGCTGCTGCATCACAACGCACTGCTGGAGGGCCTCGGCAAGGCTCCGTACGTCGGCGACAAGCTGGTCGAGATGCTGCGCGAGGTGGCGCCCAAGGTGCTGCCCTTCGCCGAGGCGGTGTGGCAGCGGCTCGACGACCTGCGCCGCGACGGCCGGCGCCTGCTGTTCGAGGGTGCCCAGGGCACCATGCTCGACGTCGACAACGGCACGTATCCCTACGTCACTTCGTCCAACACCGTGGCGGCGCAGGCCGCGACCGGCACGGGCCTGGGGCCCCGAGGCATCGGCTACGTGCTCGGCATCACCAAGGCCTATACGACCCGCGTTGGCTCGGGCCCGTTCCCGACCGAGCTGCACGACGAGATCGGCAAGCGCATCGGCGAGGTCGGCCGCGAGTTCGGCACCGTCACCGGCCGGCCGCGGCGCTGCGGCTGGTTCGACGCCGTGCTTGTGCGGCAGTCGATCCGGATCGGCGGCATCGACGGGATCGCGCTGACCAAGCTCGACGTGCTCGACGGCCTCAAGGAGCTCAAGGTCTGCACCGGCTATACGCTGGACGGCGCCAGGCTCGATCACCTGCCGCAGGGGGCCTCGGTCCAGGCGCGGATCAAGCCGGTCTACGAAACGTTCGAGGGCTGGGATCAATCGACCCGGGGCGCCCGGTCCTGGGCCGACCTGCCGGCGACCGCGGTAAAATACGTGCGCCGGATCGAGGAGCTGATCGGCTGCCCGGTGGCGCTGCTGTCGACCAGCCCCGAGCGCGAAGACACGATCCTGGTCCGGGATCCCTTCACTAATTGACCCGGGAGGCGTCCCGGTCGCATAAATGATCGGGTGGGTTTAGACGACCGATTCGGATCGTCTCCCCATCCTCCCGCCTCGATTCGAGGCGCGCGAGGAGGCCGATGTCGGACGCGCCTACCAACGTCAGCACTCCCGGCGGTGCCGTCACGATCGACGGCCGCTTCGACGTCTTCCCGACCAGCCCCCTGCCGCAATACGACGCGCCGTCGGCCAAAGCCTACTTGGCTCAATCCAAGCGCGATCCCGACGATCAGCTGATTGCGATGGTCCCCGACTGGCGCATGCCGCCGCAGGTCGACGTGATGTCGGCGCTCCGCAACTTCAACCCGACCTCGATGCTGCGGGTCATCGAGTGGGGCGTCGTGCCGTGGGCGCCGGAGAACCGCCGCCTGATGGCCGTCGTCATGGAACGCCCCGGCGGCGACCGTGTGATGGCGACGGCGAAATCGACATTCACGCCGTTCGACGAGGCGATGATCATCAAGGGCGTGCTGACGCCGTTGCTGCCGGTGATCCGCGAGCTGCAGGCGCGCGGCCAGACTCATCGCAACATCCGCCCGACCAACCTGTTCTTCACCGACGGACAGAACCGCCAAGTGGTGCTGGGGGAGTGCTACACCTCGCCGCCGGGCATGCACCAGCCGCACTGGGTCGAGCCGATCGAGAGCCATGCGACCGATCCCGCCGCCCGCGGCCGCGGCCGCTTGTTCGACGACGTCTATTCGCTCGGCGCCACGATCCTCGCGCTCGCGATCGGCCGGGCACCGGTGCCCGAGTCCGACCCGCACACGCTGCTGCTCAACAAGATCAACTACGGCTCCTACGCCGCGCTCGCGGCCCAGCACCGGGTATCTCTGCCGCTCGCAGAGCTGCTGCGCGGACTCCTCGCCGACGACCTCAAGGAGCGCTGGACGGTGCGCGAGGTCGAACTCTGGATGGGCGGGCGGCGCCTGTCGCCGAAGCAGCCGAAGCTGCCGAAGCGGGCGACGCGGCCGTTCGACATCGCGGGCCGCGAGTACTTCAATGCCCGGGCGCTGGCGGTGGGCTTCTCGTCGGAATGGCGCACCTCGTCGCCGGCGATCCGCGGTGCGGCCTTCGACACCTGGCTGAAGCGCAGCCTCAGCGACGAGCAGATCAGCGAGCGCGTCACCAAGATCGCCAATCCCCAGGCGTCCAAGGACGTCGGCGAAGGCGAGCGTCTGGTGGCCCGGACCTCGATTGCTCTCGACCCGCCGGCGCCGCTCCGCTTCAAGGGTCTGTCGCTGATGCTCGACGGCATCGGCGACCTCGTGGCCACGAGCCTCGACAACGCGGAACGACGGGGCATCCTCGCCGAGCTCTTCCAGGCGCGGCTGGCGCCGGTCTGGCTTTCAGGCCAGGTCGAGGCCCGGTCGGACACCGCCCGCTGGCAGCAGGCCTTCGAGCGCCTGCCGCAGTTCATCAGCTCTGGCACCGCGGGCTACGGCATCGAGCGCTGCCTCTACGAGCTCAACCAGCATCTCCCGTGCCTGAGCCCCATCGTCGAGCGCTTCTACGTCACGAACATGGCGGAGATGATCTGGGCGCTGAACGACTACGCGCGCAATCCGGGCCTCGCGCCCAAGCTGATCGATCGTCACGTCGCGGCCTTCTGCGCGGTTCGCTGCAAGCAGATGAGCGACCAGTGGCTCCGTCCCCTCGGCGACAACGAGCAGTCGAGCTCGTACAAGATCGGCGTGCTGAAGATCGTGGCGCTGGTGCAGCAGGTGAGCAAGATCGAGACCGCGCCGGACCTGACCAAGCTGCTCGCCGAGATGCTGGCGCCGGTGGTCGATGGCTTCCATAACCTGAAGCAGCGCAAGAAGATGCACGCTGACCTCGTGGCCGCAGGCAAGACCGGAAAGTCATCGGAACTTCTGGCGCTGTTCAACGACATCCAGGTTCTCGACCGCGACGAGAAGGCGTACCAGGCGGCCCAGGCAAATTACCAGCGCACCGCGACACAGATCTCGCTGCTGCATGTCGATGCCTCGAACGCGCACCATCACGCGAAGGAGATGGGCGAGCAGGTGGCGGCGATCGCCTCGGGCTCGATCGCGACGCTGATCGCCTCGATCGTGTTCCTGATCTACTTCATCTGACCCCGGCCCCGACCCGCATATGACCGATCTCCCGACCATGCCCCGGAGCGCCCAGTCGGTCGCTTCCAAGGTGATCGGCGGCCTGATCGTCGTCGGCGTCTGCGTGTGGGTGCTGCCGACCGTGCTGGTGCTGGTGATCGGCATGGCGCCGACCATCGTCGCCTTCTTCACCGATCGGCGTAAGGAGAAGTACGCAGCCTTCTGCGTCGGCGCGATGAACCTGCTGGGCGTGCTGCCGGTGGCGCTCGGCATGTGGACGCGCGATCACAGCATGGACTCGGCCGTGCGCAACGTGACCAACGTGTTCAACTGGTTCCTGATGTACGGCGCGGCCTCGCTGGGATGGGGGCTCTACGCGGTGACGCCGGCGATCGTCGCCTTCGTGCTGCGCATACAGATCGAACGCCGCATCACCAAGATGCAGAGCTACCAGCGCGAGCTGATCGACGAATGGGGCGAAGGCGTCACCGAGGGCGTCAAGACCGCCGAGGACAAGGCCGCCGAGGCGGCCGCAGCCGCCGTCGACGCGGCCGAAAAGAAGTAGAAAAGGAAAGGGCGGGCACGGGGCCCGCCCTTTTGTCGTTCAATACAGTTCGGGTCAACCCGCCGGCTGTGCCGCGGCCTTCGGCAGCGGCGTCGCACCGGCGAGCCTGGATGCCGCGATCTTCATCGCCTTCTGCAGCTTCTCGAAGGCCCGCACCTCGATCTGGCGCACGCGCTCGCGGCTGATGCCGTATTCCTGGCTCAGGTCCTCGAGCGTCGCCGGCTCGTCCTGCAGGCGGCGGCGAGTCAGGATGTGGCGCTCGCGCTCGTTGAGGCCTTTCATCGCGTCCTTGAGCAGACGCATGCGCTGGGTCGTCTCTTCGCGCTGACCGAGCTCCTGCTCCTGATTGTCACGGTCATCGACCAGCCAGTCCTGCCACTCGCCTTCGCCGTCCGCGCGCAGCGGCGCGTTCAGCGAATGGTCGGGGGCGGCGAGGCGCCGATTCATCGAAATCACATCTTCCTCGGGCACCGACAGGCGCTCGGCGATCTTCTTCACCTGCTCGGGCGAAAGGTCGCCCTCTTCGATCGCCTGGATCTGGCCTTTGACCTTGCGGAGGTTGAAAAAGAGCTTCTTCTGCGCGGCGGTCGTGCCCATCTTCACCAGCGACCATGAATGCAG
>CAZZLX010000426.1:0-4105 GCA_964655235.1 uncultured Rhizobium sp. | reverse complement strand
CGGATGCACCGGCTTGACGACGAAGTCGGTCATGCCGGCGGCAAGGCAGGCCTGGATCTCGGCCTCCATCGCTCCGGCGCGGACCGCGACGATCGGAACGTTGGCGCGGTCGGCGGTGAACGAGCGGATCATCCGCGTCGCCAGGATGCCGTCCATGACCGGCATGTGCACGTCCATCAACACGAGGTCGTAGGCCTCCGCCTTGACCGCTTCGACCGCGAGGGCGCCGTTCTCGACCACGTCGACCTGGTGCCCATGGTTCTTGAGGATGCCGGTCACGACCTTCTGGTTGATCAGGTTGTCCTCGGCCAGCAGCACGCGGATCGGGCCGACCTTGGCGGCTTCGGCGGCCGCAGCGGCGGCCTTGGTCTCGATCGGTGCGTCGCCGCGCTTCAGCGGCACCTCGAACCAGAACACGCTGCCGCGGTTGACCTGGCTTTCGAGCCCGATGCGGCCACCCATCTGGTCGATCAGGCGCTTGGAGATCGAGAGCCCGAGTCCGGTGCCGCCGAAGCGCCGGGCGATGGAAGCGTCCGCCTGAGTGAAGTCGCTGAAGAGCTTCCGCTGCACCTCGGGGGCGATGCCGATGCCGGTGTCGGATACGGCGACGTGGAGCCAGAGAATGTCGCCGATCTCGACCAGCAGATGGACGTCGATCGAGACCGCGCCCTTCTCGGTGAAGGTGATCGCATTGCCGACCAGATTGGAGAGGACCTGGCGCAGGCGGTCCGGATCTGCGCGGAGATAGCGGGGGAGGTCGGCGGCAATGTTCGAGGTGAGTTCCAGCCCCTTGGCGCGGGCGCGCGAGCCCTGCAGCGAGGCGACGCTTTCGACCAGGCTGCCGAGGTCGAAGTCGCGCGAGACAAGGTCGAGCTTGCCGGCCTCGAGCTTGGTGAAGTCGAGGATGTCGTTCAGCACGGTCAGCAGCGCCTCGGCCGACTCGACCATCGTGACGATGCTGTCGCGCTGCCGCTCGTCGAGGCGCGTGTCCAGCATCAGGCGCGCCATGCCGAGGATGCCGTTCATCGGCGTCCGGATCTCGTGGCTCATGATCGCGAGGAACTGCGACTTCGACTGGTTGGCCGCCTCGGCCGACTCCTTGGCCTCGCGCAGCTCGCGCTCGGTCGATTTCCGCTCGGCGATGTCGCGCAGCGTTGCTACGAAGAACGGATGCTCGCCGGTATCGACCGAGGCGATCGCGATCTCGACTGGGATCGTGGTGCCGTCGCGGCGGAGCGAGGGCACCTCGATGCGCTTGCCAAGCAGGCCGGACTTTCGCGTCTTCAGATAGCGCTCCAGGCCGCTCGCATGCGCGCTCCGCAGGTCCGGGGGAACGATGACGTCGGCGAGCAGGCGGCCGCGCACCTCTGCGGCGGTGTAGCCGAAGGTGCGCTCGGCCATTTCGTTGAAATCGACGATCAGGCCTTCGTGATCCATCGAGATGATGCAGTCCTGCGCCGTCTGGAGGATCGCGCTCTTGCGCTGCTCGGACTCGCGGAGCGCCAGCTGCGAGCGCTCGCGCTCGGCGATCTCCTGGCTCAGCACCTGGTTGGCGAGCGTCAGGCTTTCGGTGCGCTCCTCGATCCGCCGCTCGATATCCTCGTTGGTGCGCATGACAAGCTCAAGCAGTGACGAGGCTCTCTCGGCCGCACGCGCGTCCAGGGCCGAGACGACCAGCGTGCTGGCGAGCAGCAGGAAGCTGGCGACGCCGACCAGGCCGACCAGCCAGTAGGCGTCGACCCCCGCATTGCCCTCCGTGTGCATGGTGTGGGCGTCGAACACTGCCGCCGCCATACCGGTGTAGTGCATGCCGCAGATGGCGAGCGCCATGATCAGCGCAGCCCCCAGGCGCATCAGGAGTGCCCGCGTGCTCGACCCGGTGCGGAGCTTGAAGGCGATCCAGAGCGCGGCGAGCGATGCGAGGACCGCGATCAAGATGGAAGCGGCAAACAGGGTCGGGTCGTAGGCGATCCCGGGTGTCACCTCCATCGCCGCCATGCCGGTGTAGTGCATGGCCGCGATGCCGATGCCCATCAGGATGGCGGCGATGGCGAGGCGGTTGACCGTCAGGGGCTTGCGACTGACCGAATAGAGCGCGAAGCCGGAAACGACGACCGCGATCAGGTGCGACAGCAGCGTGATCGGGAAGTCGTAGGACATCGGCATGCCGAGGCTGAACGCCAGCATGCCGATGAAGTGCATCGACCAGATGCCGGTCCCCATGCGACCGCGCCGCCGAGAACCCAGTAGATCTCGGCACGGCCGGAGGCGGCGGTCACCCGCTGGGCCAGGGTCAGGGCTACATAGGAGGCGATGACCGCCGCTATGTAGGAGAGGGCGACGAGCCACGGATTGAAAGAACCGGTCATGTCGCTCCTGACGGATGCGGCGAAAACCTTCCACACGTCAGCGCCGACAAGCAAGTTAAAAGTATTTCTCAAAAACTCTGCAAGACTCTGAAAATGCTAAATATTTCCAGGAAAATCGAGTGTGACGACAACCCAAGATACCGGATGAAAGACTTCAGGACGCCATCGCAAATTAATTAGTTAGTATCCGAACTAGAACCCAAGACTTCAGGCGAATGTCTGAAGCTGGAGCAGACGCTAGCTCCGGGAAGCCTTCTGTCCGGCCTGGGCCTTCAGGTTTCGGCGGACGCGTTCGTCGATCCGCATGGTCAGCGCGATCGCCACCTCGGCCGCCTCGTGGAGCAGGGAGTCCTTCAGCACCTCGATCGGCTTCTTGAGCGCCGTCGCCAGGTGCTGTTCCGCCTTGATGGCCGCATTGGCGCTGTCCGCGCCGTGGTGGGTCTGGGCCAGCATGATGTCGCGCCCGATCTCGCGGCTCCAGTAGCGGACCCGAAGCGGGTTGCAGGCGAGCCAGCGCACGGCGCTTTCCTCGGTCAGCGGATGGGTCTCGCTGTCCTTGAGGAATTCCTTGATGCGCCGGCCGGTCGGGTCGGGGCCCGTCTCGGCGATGAGTTCAAGCGCGACCCAGGCGAACCACCATCGCCAGGGATCCGCCCTGAGGAAGCCGTTGTCGTAGATCTCCGAGAAGATATGAAGAGACGCCATCGGCGCCTCGGCCTTCAGACGGACGATCTGGGCGGGAAGGGCGTGCTTGGCAAAAGCCTGTGCGCGGCGGTCGTAGTTGTCTTCGACCTTTTCCTTGGACCGGGGAAGAATCCCGACCTCTTTCATCAGCTCTCCGGTCTCTGCGATGTCGAGCCAATGAATCAGCGTCTTGGCCATCGCCTGCAGATCTTCTGCTTTCGGTTCAGGACCTTGATCCATGACCTCAACATAGCAGATTCGCTGCCTGGTTCAGGGTTGCACGCCGCGGGGGACGGGGTTAGGGTCCGCCCCAAGAAGACCTGGAACAGGTGGCGTCAAGCGGGGGAACGGACCTGTCGCGGACGAAGGGGGGCTTGGGGCCATAGGTCCGAGCCGTTCGCCGGGACCGAGGCCGCTCTCCGACGAGGACCTCGACGAGGAGCCGGCCAGACGTTGGACAGTTTCCATCGCCCACGTGCCTGGTTGCAGAGTCTCGCGGCCATTCCCGGCCGCTGGATCGTCGACCGCGAAATCATCCTGCGCAGCGACCGCTCGACCCGCTGCCTTCGGATCTCACGCAGGTTCCAACTCGTCGCGCTCGGCCTCTGGGCCGTGACCACCGGCTGGATGAGCTTCGTCTCGACCAGCTATTTCGAGATCAGCCGCGTCCTGGATACGAGGACCGCCGCGCTCGACCAGGCGCATGACGCCTATCGCGACCTTCTGAACCAGATGGCGAACCACCAGCTCGCCGTCATGGCCATCACCCGAGACCTCGAGTCCAAGCAGAGCCATCTTCGCCGGCTCCTCGACCAGAACGAGATAAAAACCGATGTAATAGAAAAGATAGTCGCCAAGCTCACAGACTTTTATTCAAAGACGCAGACATACACGAAAAAAGACGCAGTCGGCTCGCTAGCAACTGTCCAGTTCAACTGGCAGGAGAATTTCGAGCAGACTATCCCGTTCGTCGGCAAGACGCTCAGCCAGGCGACGTTCGACGCCATAAAACAAAAGATCGGGGCCTTCATGACTAACAACGAGCGGCTTTT
>CAZZLX010000425.1:0-4122 GCA_964655235.1 uncultured Rhizobium sp. | reverse complement strand
GGCCGATCACCGGCACCTTGGCGATAGCCGACGCGAACGGCAGCTCGATCGGCCCGAAGCGCGCCTGCTGGCCCAGCATCGGCGTCTGGCCCGATTGCCGGAACCACGCCTGCGCCAGCACCGGGCAGAGTCCGGCGACCATGATGTTGAGCGCCATGCCGGAGACGACCTGGTTGCCGTTGTGCGTGATCGAGGCGAAGCCGTGGATCATCGAGAGCAGGGTCGAGGCGGCGATCGCGGCGAGCAGCCCGAGCCACGCCGAGCCGGTGACCGCGGCGGTCGCCGCGGCGGCGAAGGCCGCGCCCAGCATCTTTCCCTCGAGCCCGATGTCGACGATGCCCGAGCGTTCGGCGAAGAGCCCGGCCAGCGCCGCCAGCACCAGCGGCGTCGCGACCCGGATCGTCGCCGACGCCATGGTCACGATCATGAGGAAGGCGTCTTCCATCACGCCTTCGCTCCCACCGGTTTCGCGAACAGCCGCTCGAGCTGCGGACGGAACAGGTGCTCGAGCGCGCCGCAGAAGAGGATCACGAGGCCCTGGATGACGACCACCATCTCCTTGGAGAGCTGCGGCATGGCGAAGGCGAGCTCGGAGCCGCCCTGGTAGAGCGCGCCGAACAGCAGCGCCGCGAGGCAGATGCCGAAGGGGTGGTTTCGGCCCATCAGGGCGACGGCGATGCCGACATAGCCGACGCCGCCGGTGAAGTTCAGCAGCAGGCGATGCTGCACGCCCATGATCTCGTTCAGGCCCACGAGGCCGGCAAGCCCGCCCGAGATCGCCATCGCCAGCACAATGTGGCGGTCGGGCGAGATGCCGGAATAGACCGCGGCCTTCTCGCTCTTGCCGACGACACGGAGTTCGTATCCCACATGCGTGTACCAGATGAACACCCAGACGCAGGCGGCGGCGGCAAGCGCCACGACGAAGGAGAGGTTGAGCGGCGACGCGGCGATGTCGACGCCGATCCAGCCCAGCATCTGCTTCGCGGTCGGAAGGAAGGTCGAGGCGTCGAACTGGCGCGACTCCGGCGACTGCTGGCCCGGCACGATCAGCACATAGACCATGATGTAGGTCATCAGCGCCGCGGCGATGAAGTTGAACATGATCGTGGTGATGACCACGTGGCTGCCGCGCTTGGCCTGCAGCCATCCGGGCACATAGGCCCAGCCCGCGCCGAAGGCGGCACCGAAGGCGATCGCCACCAGCAGCATCAGCGGGAACGGCAGGATGCCGCCGAACAGGAGGCAGGCGATGCCGACGCCGAGCCCGCCGATATAGGCTTGGCCCTCGCCGCCGATGTTGAAGAGCCCGGCATGGAAGGCGACCGCGACGGCAAGGCCGGTGAAGATGAAGTTGGTCGTGTAGTAGAGCGTATAGCCGATCGCCTCGCCGTAGCCGAAGGCGCCGGTGACCAGCACTTCGAGCGCCTCGAGCGGGCTCTGCCCCACGGCCGCGACGACGACGCCGGAGACGACGAGCGCCGCCAGAAGGTTGACCAGCGGTACCAGCGCCAGGTCGACCCAGACGGGGGCCTTGCCGGTGCCGCTCATGACGACGAACCCCTCACCCTGGCCCTCTCCCGGCGGGAGAGCGAATACGAGCGATTAGCCCCTCTCCCGCCGGGAGAGGGGGTGGGGTGAAGGGGCGGAGCAAGGCTCACGTCGCCTCCGAGATGCCGGCCATCATCAATCCCAGCTGGCGCTCCGTCGCGGTCTCGGGCGAGACCTCGCCGACGATGCGGCCGTCGAACATCACGAGGATGCGGTCCGACAGCGCCATGATCTCGTCGAGCTCGACCGAAACCACGAGCAGCGCCTTGCCGGCATCGCGCATCGCGACCAGCCGCTTGTGGATGAATTCGATGGCGCCGATGTCGACGCCTCGGGTCGGCTGGCCGACCAGCAGCAGGTCCGGCGCGTGCTCCATCTCGCGCGCCACCACCAGCTTCTGCTGGTTGCCGCCGGAGAAGGAGAAGGCCTCGAGCAGCGGGTTGGCGGGGCGGACGTCGTAGCCCGCCATCGACTCGCCGCAGAAATTCACCATGCGCGCGCGGTCGAGGAGCCAGCCGCGGCGATACTGCTTCTCGTCCTGGTGGCCGAGCACCGCGTTCTCGTAAGCCGAGAAGCCGTGCACCAGGCCCATGCGGTGCCGATCTTCCGGCACGTGACCGAGGCCAAGGCGGCGGAGGATGCGGGCGGTGAGGCCGGGCCGCCGGGTCGAGACGACGCTGCCCTTGAGCGCGATGCGTCCCGACGTTGCGGGCCTGATGCCGCCGAGCGCTTCGAGCAGCTCGGTCTGGCCGTTGCCGGAGACGCCGGCGATGCCGACGATCTCGCCGGCACGCACGTCGAAGGTGACGCCGCGCACGCGCGGCTTGCCGTGGTCGTCGGCAACGTGGAGATCGCGGACCTCGAGCACGACCGCGCCCGGACGAGCCGGCGCCTTGTCGGCGCCGAGCTTCACCTTGCGCCCGACCATCTGCTCGGCCAGGTCCTCCTTCGAGGTGTTGCGGGTCTCGAGATCGGCGACGATGGCGCCGCGGCGCATCACGGTGACGCGGTCGGTCACGTCCATGATCTCGCGGAGCTTGTGGGTGATCAGGATGACGGTCTTCCCCTGGTCGCGCAGCACGCGGAGGAAGTGGAAGAGCTTGTCGGCCTCCTGCGGCGTCAGCACGCCGGTCGGCTCGTCGAGGATCAGCGTCTCCGCGCCGCGATAGAGCGCCTTCAGGATCTCGACCCGCTGCTGGATGCCGACGGGGAGATCCTCGACCACCGAGTCCGGATCGACATCGAGGCCGTAGTCGCGGCCCAGCCGCTCGAGCTCGGCCTTGGCCTTGGCGCGGCCCTCGGCGAGCAGCGCGCCGCCCTCGGCGCCGAGCAGTACGTTCTCGAGCACGGTGAAGTTCTCGACCAGCATGAAGTGCTGGTGGACCATGCCGACGCCGAGCGCCAGCGCGTCGGAGGGCCGGCCGATGTCGGCCGTCCTGCCGTCGATGCGGATCTCGCCGCGGTCGGCACGGTGGTAGCCGTAGAGGATGTTCATCAGCGTCGACTTGCCGGCGCCGTTCTCGCCGACGATGCCGTGGATCGACCCCTTGGCGACGCGCAAGGTCACATCCCGGTTCGCGTGAACCGGGCCGAACCACTTGTCGATGCCGATTGCCTCGATCGCCCATCGCCCCCCCTTGGGGGGAGCGATGGCGCTGTCGAGAGCTGGAGCCGCCGTCACCTTACTTCGCGGTGACGTCCGTGACCTTGATCTTGCCGGCGATGATGTCGGCCTTCGCGGCGTCGAGCTTCGCCTTCATGTCCGCGGTGATGAGCTTCGAGTTGTTGGCGTCGAGCGCGTAGTCGACGCCCTCTTCCTTGAGGCCGAGCGACTGCACGCCCGCCTTCCAGGTGTTGGTCTGGGCACTCTTCATCGCGTTGTAGACCGCGACGTCGACGCGCTTGACCATCGAGGTCAGCACCGAGCCCGGATGCAGGTGGTTCTGGTTGGAGTCGACGCCGATCGAGAGCTTGCCGGCGTCCTTCGCCGCCTGCAGCACGCCGAGGCCGGTGGCGCCGGCGGCGGCATAGATCACGTCGGCGCCGCGCTCGAACTGGCTGCGCGCAAGCTCGCCGCCCTTGGTCGGATCGTTCCAGGCGGCCGGCGTGGTGCCGGTCATGTTCATGAACACCTGCACGCTCTTGTTCACGTGCTGGGCGCCCTCCTCGTAGCCCTTGTGGAACTTGCGGATCAGCGGGATGTCCATGCCGCCGATGAAGCCGACCTTCGCGGTCTTGGACGCCATCGCCGCGGCCATGCCGACGAGGAACGAGCCCTCGTGCTCGCGGAAGACGACCGACTGCACGTTCGGCTGGTCGACGACGGAATCGACGATCACGAACTTGGTGTTCGGGAACTCCTTCGCCACCTGCTCGAGCGTCGAGCCGAAGGCGAAGCCGATGCAGATCACGATCGAAGCCGGACGGACCGAGCCGGCGCCGCGGGCGAGGCGCTGCATCGCCTGGGTGCGCTGCGCCTCGTTGGTGACCTCGAACTCGGCATAGCTGATGCCGGTTTCCTTCTTGAAGCGCTCGGCGCCGTTGTAGGCCGCCTCGTTGAAGGATTTGTCG